>NZ_JBVCPV010000042.1:0-18337 GCF_057456495.1 Lishizhenia sp.
ATATTACTGTGGTTATAAGGAGCTGGAATTGCTTGTGGGTGGTAATCGTACAACCTAGGTACAAAAGAACAGATCACAAAATTGTGTGCCTCAAAAGTTTGGTGTACGGGAGGCGGTTGGTGAACACGACCTGTAATAGGTTCAAAATCTTTAATGTTAAAGATGTATGGGAAGTTATATCCATCCCATCCAACAACATCAAATGGGTGAGAACCATACGTCAAATGATGCAGAACGTTCTCTTTCTTAATCTTAATTAAGAAATCACCTAACTCGTCATGTGTTTCCAATGTTTCCGGTCTTCTTAAATCACGTTCACAGAATGGAGAGTGCTCTAACAATTGACCAAAATTATTTCTGTAACGCTTTGGTGTAACAATTGGAGAGAAAGACTCAACTATAAATAATCTGTTGTTCTCTGTATTGAAATCGATTTGGTAAATCATACCACGTGGAATCACGATGTAGTCTCCGTAAGAGAAATCTAAATTTCCACACATCGTTCTCAATGTCCCTGTACCTTCATGAATGAAAATCACTTCATCTGCATCTGCATTCTTGTAAAAGTACTCTCTCAAAGATTTTTTAGGTGCTGCTACCGCAATGTTCAAATCATTATTAAACATTACAATTTCTCTACTTTCTAAGAAATCATCTTTTGGTGCAACATTGTACCCCTTAAGCATGTGCGATTTGATATTCTTATCTACCGCTGCTATAGGTGTCATATCTATTGTTTCACCAACATTCTTAACCATAGTAGGTCTATGAACGTGGTAAAGTAAACTCGACATACCATGGAAACCTTCTGTACCAAACAATTGTTCTTGATACAAACCTCCATCCTCTTTTTTAAAGGTCGTATGTCTTTTGTGAGGAATTTTCCCCAACTTATGATAAAAGGGCATATTCTTTCTTTTTTAAAATTAAATAATCGGGATATAGATGGTTGTGAAATCCATCATTCTGGATTGCGCTTCAAGAGAAGCTTGGCTTTAATTTTTAAGTCATCCCAATTCATTAACCTCTGAAATTTTCGAGTTTCACAAATATAAAGAAATGCATTCTCTTTTCTAAATCCAATGTCTTATTTTTGCCACATCAAATTAATAGGTTAAAGATTAAATGAAGAAGGTACTTGTTATAGGAGCGTCAGGTCAGATAGGAACAGAATTAGTTCTTGAGTTAAGAAAACGATTTGGTACAGACGCAGTAATCGCATCAGATGTTAAACCAGATTGTCCAGAATTATTAAAAGATGGTCAGTACGCCCAACTCGATGTTTTGGATAGAGAAAAAGTGTGGAACTTTGTAGAAGAGAACAAGGTTACTGAAATCTATTTATTAGCAGCCTTATTATCTGCTACTGCTGAAAAGCATCCAGACTTTGCTTGGAAATTGAACATGGATGGATTATTCAACATTTTAGATTTAGCCAAAGAAAAGAAAATTGAAAAGATTTTCTGGCCAAGTTCTATTGCTGTTTTTGGTCCAACCACACCTGCAGATCAAACACCGCAAACTACCATTATGGAGCCTACAACGGTTTATGGTATCTCTAAACAAGCGGGAGAAAGATGGTGTGAATATTACAATAAAATTTACGGTGTGGATGTTAGATCGATCCGTTACCCAGGTTTAATTTCATATACCTCTCTACCTGGAGGAGGTACTACAGATTATGCCGTTGATATTTTTTACAATGCGCGTAAGCGAAATACCTATACTTCTTTCTTGTCAGAAGATACAGCATTACCTATGATGTATATGGAAGATGCCATTAGAGCAACGATAGAGTTAATGGAAGCTCCGGAAGAAAACATCAAAATTAGAAGTTCTTACAACTTGGCAGGATTGTCTTTCACTCCAGAAGATTTAACAAAGTCTATTCAGAAGCACCAACCAGACTTCACTATTAATTACGCTCCTGATTTCAGACAAAAGATTGCAGACACTTGGCCTAACTCTATAGACGACAGCGCAGCTAAGAAGGACTGGGGTTGGAAAGAGAAATACGACATCGACAAAATGGTTGAGGTTATGCTCGAAAACGTAAACCCAGACTGGATAGATTAAACGTTCTAACATAGATTATTTTTTAATGCCGTTTATCTGCAATTTTATTGGTAGATAAACGGCATTTGTATATATTTAACCGTCAAAATTAATCACATGTATTACTACTCGGTATTAAAATTGTGCATGCTTCTGTTAATCAGTGCAAGCGCATTTTCTAGCGAGCCTGAATACAACAAACCTCAGTTTCTTCTTGAAGATACCATTAATCAGTTTGACAATGCTGGTAAAAAGCATGGTTACTGGGTAATCTATGGTAAGGATGTAGATTCTAGCTTACATTTCCCTACCAATGGAAAAGTAAGAGAGGGTAATTTTGAACACGGTAGAAAGGAAGGTGTGTGGACCTTTTACTATAAAGACGGGAAAACACCCAAATTAAAAGGATATTACAGCAACAACAGACCTGAGGGTAGTTTCACGAAGTATTGGCCCAATGGTTTGGTCAAAGAGGAAGGTGTATTTCGCAATCAAAAATATCAAGACTCCTTAAAGCGATATAATGACAAGGGTGTATTGGTCTATCAAGCTTCATTTGATTCTAGCGGTAATGAAAGTGGTGAAATCGCCTATTATTATGACGATGGCAACCCTCAATTTGTATACACAGCTAAAAAGGGAAAACCCGTGGGAGAAGCCAAGCGATTTTACCCCAATGGAGATGTAAAAGAAGTTATAAATTACAACGAAAACGGAGCTCTAATTTCATCTGAAAAGAAAGAAATGATTTCTCCAGAAAAACAGTCAACCACTCCAAACAAATCTAAAAAGGCTCCTACTATTGAAGATAAAAGTAAACTTTTATTGAACGGGTACAATAAAGTATATAACGACAACCACGAGTTATGGCAAGATGGTGAGTTTAAAGAAGGGCAACTTTGGGATGGTAAAGTTTACGTCTATGATGAAGACGGTCTTTTATTAAAAGTAGAAGTTTACAAGGAAGGAAGATATCATTCCGAAGGTCAACTTTAATCCAGTATCTTTTGTATTGACCCTTTAATTTTTGCCCGAAATTATTGTATTTTCGTGGCTAAATTGATCATGAGTTTTGGAACTCATACTCAGTATTATTGAAATTTTATGGAAGCACACAATAGAAACTTATCTATTTACAATAGTTTATCTGGTGAAAAAGAGGTTTTTACACCTATACATGGAAATTTCGTTGGCCTTTACGTATGTGGTCCAACTGTATATAGCAATGTACACTTAGGAAACTGCCGTACTTTCATAAATTTCGACTTAGTATACCGTTATTTGAAGCATCTAGGCTACAAAGTGCGTTACGTTAGAAACATAACAGACGCTGGTCACCTAGAAGACGACGCAGATCAAGGAGAGGATAAAATTGCAAAAAAGGCAAAACTTCAAAAGTTAGAGCCTATGGAAATTGTACAACAATACACTGTAGATTTTCATGAGACGCTAGACGCCTTTAACAACCTTCCTCCAAACATTGAACCTACTGCAACAGGACATATCATTGAGCAAATAGAGATGATTCAAGAAATCATTGCCAATGGATTGGCCTATGAAGTAAACGGCTCAGTATACTTTGATGTTGAAAAATACAATGCTTCTGAACACTACGGAGAACTTTCTGGTAGAAAAATAGAAGATCTTATATCAGGAACTCGTGAGCTGGATGGACAAAGTGAGAAACGTTCACCCTTAGATTTTGCACTTTGGAAAAATGCAGCTCCAGAACACATCATGAAATGGCCTTCTCCATGGGGAATTGGTTTCCCGGGATGGCACTTGGAATGTTCTGCAATGAGTACCAAATATCTTGGCGAAGAATTCGATATTCACGGAGGTGGAATGGATTTGAAGTTCCCTCACCACGAATGTGAAATCGCTCAAGGTCATGCAGCAACCGGTAAAAAACCAGTTAAATATTGGATGCACGCCAATATGCTCACATTAAACGGAAAGAAAATGAGTAAATCTACAGGTAACAACTTACTTCCTGGAGAACTCTTTTCTGGTAATAATGATTTGCTGGAAAAAGCATTTGACCCTATGGTGGTTCGCTTTTTCATCATGCAAGCACATTACCGTTCAACTTTAGATTTTACTTCAGAAGCCTTAATGGCCGCTGAAAAAGGATTTAAACGTTTAATGGAAGCTGTTCAAATCTTACCAAAGTTGAAAACATCATCCAGCACAAGCACATCGATTACACCCTTAGTCGATAGCTTTTACGCAGCCATGAATGATGACTTCAATGCCCCTATTCTCGTTGCCAAACTCTTTGACGCGGTTAAGTTAATCAACGCCATTAATGATGGAAAAGAAACCATTAGTCAGGAAGATTTAACTATCTTAAGCAATGAAATTAATTCTTTCGTCTTTGATGTTTTAGGACTTAAAGCTGTTAACGATAACAACGACAATTCTTTAAGCAAAGTGATGGAATTAGTGATTGACATGAGACAGACGGCCAGAGAAAATAAAGACTGGACTACATCAGACAAAATTAGAGATTTCTTAGCGGAAGCAGGAATTCAAATTAAGGACAGTAAAGAAGGTACCAACTGGACTAAAATCTAGTTTTTATCGCTTTGCTTTTGTATAACGAACTATTTATTTCGTTATAATTATTATTCTTATACGAGGAAGTATTCCACGTGTACAAAAATTACTATATGTTAACACCCGAAATACCGAAGAAGTTATTTTTATTGGATGCCTTTGCGCTTATTTACCGTGCATATTTTGCATTTTCTAAGAACCCGAGAGTTAACTCAAAAGGACAAAATACTTCGGCAGCATTTGGGTTTACCAATGCACTTATCGATGTTATCAATAGAGAAAAGCCTACCCATTTAGCGGTTGTTTTTGACGCACCGGGTGGAGCCACGAATAGACAAGAGGATTTTTCGGATTATAAAGCCAATCGAGAAGAGATGCCAGAAGACATCCGATCTATGTTGGATCCCATCAAAGAAATTATTTCAGCTTTCAATATTCCTATTTTATTGAAACCCGGTTTTGAAGCAGATGATGTTATTGGAACGTTGGCAAAAATGGCTGAAAAAGAAGGTTTTCAAACCTACATGATGACTCCGGATAAGGATTTTGGTCAACTCGTTTCTGAGAACATTTTTATGTACCGACCAGGAAGGGGAGGAAAACCTGCTGAAATCTGGGGAATTCCTGAGATTTGCGAAAAGTTCCAAGTTGAAGATCCCATCCAGGTAATCGATATTTTAGGACTTTGGGGGGATGCCGTTGACAACATACCTGGGATACCTGGAATCGGTGAGAAAACCTCAAAAAAATTGATCGCGAAATATGGATCAATGGAAAACCTTTTTGAACATACAGATGAACTTAAAGGGAAACAAAAGGAGAACGTTATTAATTTCATGGAGCAAGGGCGTATGTCTAAAATGCTCGCTACCATCATTCTAGATGTTGATGTTGAATTTGATGCCGAAGATCTAAAAGTAGTTGAACCAAACGCTGATAAAATCAGAGAGCTCTTTACTGAACTTGAGTTTAGAAACTTAGCGAAAAGAGTTTTGGGCGAAGAAATCGTTGTTACGCAAGCTGCAAGTAGTCCAAAAGATGAAAATCAACTGGATTTATTTGGAACGGCAAACGACACGAACAGTACGCCAGCTACCCCAGAAAGTTTAAAATCTTTAAGCACAGAAAAACCAAGTTATCATTTTGTGCAAACACCAGAGGGTAGACAAAAACTCCTTGCTAAAATAATGGAACAAAGCTCGGTTTGTTTTGATACAGAAACGAGTTCACTCGAGGCGCGTCATGCGGATATTGTTGGAATGTCTATTTCCTTCAAGGCGAAAGAAGCCTACTACATTCCCTTCCCAACTAAATTTGAGGAGGCGAAAGCAATTTTGGAAGAATTTAAACCCTATTTCCAAAGTAAAGACATAGAAAAAGTTGCCCATAATATAAAGTACGATTTACAAGTAATTGGAAGGTATGGTATTGAAGTCGAAGGTCCAATGTTCGACACCATGATTGCGCATTACTTACTTTCACCAGATGCCAAGCACAGTATGGACAGGCTGGCGGAATATTACCTGAACTATGAAACTATTTCTATAGACAGTATTTTAGGTAAAAAAGGAAAGAAACAAAAGTCCATGCTCGATATTCCACAAGAAGAAATTGTAGATTATGCTTGTGAAGATGCCGATATCACTTGGCAATTGAAAGAATTATTTGAGCCAGAAATCCAAAAAGATCATTTAAAATCCTTGTTCTACGATATGGAAATGCCTTTGGTTGAGGTATTGAAAACCATGGAAGAAGAAGGAATCAATTTAGATATAGAAGGATTGGCTACTTTCTCCCAAGAGCTTGGTGAAAGTCTTGAAAAACTAGAGAAAGATATTAAAGCTTTGGCCGAAGAAGACTTCAACTTAGATAGTCCAAGACAATTGGGTGAAGTATTGTTTGAAAAGATGAAAATTTCATCGAAAGCAAAGAAAACTAAAACGGGTCAATACTCTACCTCAGAAGATGTATTACAAAAGCATAAGGATGACCATGAAATCATTCCTTTGATATTAGACTATCGATCGCTTAAAAAGCTTAAAAACACATATGTAGATCCACTTCCGACTCTTGTAGATGAACAAGACGGTAGATTGCATACGCATTACATGCAAACAGTTGCCGCAACTGGAAGATTGAGTTCGAATAATCCAAACTTGCAGAATATTCCTATTCGAACGGAAAAAGGAAGAGAAATTAGAAAGGCTTTTATTGCAAAAGATGATAACCATTTGCTCATGGCAGCAGACTACTCACAAATAGAATTGCGCATTATTGCCGCACTTTCTCAAGATGAGAATATGGTACATGCCTTTCAGAACAACTTAGATATTCACGCTGCTACGGCAGCAAAAGTCTTTAAAGTAAACTTGGAAGACGTAACCCGTGAACAGCGTAGCTCTGCTAAAGCGGTGAATTTTGGAATTATATATGGTCAAGGTGCATTTGGTTTAGCTCAAAACCTGGGTATATCTAGAAAAGAAGCTAAGGCCATTATAGATGGATACTTTGAAGAATATGCAACCATCAAAACATACATGGATCAGGCCGTTAAAGATGCAAGAGAGAAAGGATATGTAGAAACTATTTTCAATAGAAGAAGGTACCTTCCAGATATTAATTCATCGAACGCTGTTGTAAGAGGTTTTGCAGAGAGAAATGCCATTAATGCACCCATTCAAGGTAGTGCTGCAGACATCATTAAACTAGCAATGATTAAAGTGGCAGAACGCATGAAAAAGGAAAAAGTAAATTCAAAATTACTACTTCAAGTACATGATGAACTTGTTTTTGATGTTCATAAATCAGAACAGGAAATCATGGCTAAGTTGGTACAAGAAGAAATGGAACATGCCGTTGAATTAGCGGTTCCGATGAAAGTTGAATATGAATTAGCAAAGAACTGGTTAGAAGCACATTAAACCACCTTAGCCTAACAACCATTTAATATTTAAGGAAAAGTGTTCAGAGTAAAGTTTATAGTCATATTTCTACTATTATCCCTAAGCTCATTTGCGCAGAAAAATTCGCGCGAACATAATTTGAATGTGCTTTTTGATGGGGACATTGAGAAGGTGGATACGAATTTACGTCCACTTCTTAAACAATTAAACACGCATGCACACCGACAGGAATATGCTAAAGCCTCTCAACTACTCCTTAAGAATTATACGCTGATCCAACAACAAGAGAACCTACCTTATTACAATTACTTTCTATCCACTTGCTACATTGGTGCGAGAAATTTAAGAAGCGCTAAGGAATTATTACAAAAAGAGACCAATGAAATTCTTATCCCTTATAACCTTGAAAAGTTTGGGGTAATCTACACCGAAAAAGGTGAATTAGCTATTGCCAACAAATATTTTAAGTTACAACTCAAAAACGCACAATCTGACCTGATGAAAGGCCGAGCACTGAGAAACGTTGCTATTACTTTTAGAAAACAATATCAACTAGATTCTGCAGTCAAGTATTTTAAAACTAGCAACCATTACTTTTCGCCTTTAAATCACAAATTCAAACTCATCAATGACATTGATCTTGCTGAAATTGATAAAACAAAGGGGTATTATTTAAAAGCAAAAAAAGAACTGAAGAAAATTCTTTACGAATGTTTAGAGAACGAATACTCTCAAATAGCAGGAGTTGTCTTAGTTCTTCTCATGGAAACGCATGAGGATTTATATGAATTCAACTCTATATCAAATTATTTCAAGGACTATAATGGATTGTATTTACTGGAAGAAACAGATGAAAAACTAGCATTCTTACGTTATCAAATTGTTTATTCTCCAGAAAATCAAATTGAAAAGAAAGAGAAATTTATACATTATAAGAATCTACTTCAGATTTTAAAAACGAATAAATCTAATTCTTTTACCCAATTAATAGAAAGTCTGAAAACTCATGATTCCATTCTCATTGCGAATCAAAATACGAGTCCTCTCTCTAAATTAAACAAGCAACAAAATTCTCAAGGCTTACTTAAATGGTGGATCATTGGACTATCTATCATCTTTTGTATTGGATTTTTAAGTATCTATTTCTACAACCGCAACAACATCAGTAGGCGTATAAAGAACTTGCAAAAAGAACGTAAGGAACTGCATAAAAGAATAGAAAGACAAAATCGAGAATTAACAGATTTAGCGATTAACTTGAAAAGAAAAAGACAATTTGATGAAGAGTTCCTTAAAAAGGTTGAATTCGTAAAGAATAGTTCTTTCTCCCATAAAGAACAAATTACCAAACTTTCTAATGAACTTAAAAATCAAGTTGGTCAAGGTTACACGAACGAGTTACTCCAAGAAAATATTAATGAATTAAATTCTAAGTTCAATGCGGTATTATCTGAAAAACATCCCAACCTTACCAATTACGACAAAGAACTTTGTGGACTCATTCGTTTAAACTTTTCAAATAAAGAGATTGCCAACCTCAAAAACATCTCTTCTCAATCTGCCAGAACAGCGAAATATAGGTTAAAACAGAAACTAGAATTAGACGCTGAAATTGACCTAATAGAATACCTTCAAAAACTATAATCTCATCTCCCGGAAGGAGAATTCCCCCCTCCCCCTCTTTCAAGATTTTCCTATGCTAAAAACAGCGATGAACGACTTTTATCGTTCTCTTAGCGACAATAATTCATCGGTAAAAAGCAGTACTTGCATAATAAATAGCAAATAATCCAGGTAATACAAAACCCTGTTTTTCAGTCATTTAAAACATTCCGTATACGGGTTGTATACGCTCTACCCAACCGATGTATACATCTAATCTACTCCTATGTTTAAACATATTTTTTAAGCTGTGGTACATTTATTACAGACGAACAGTAAGTAACTACCTCAAGCGAACCCTCTTGGGGAGTATCCCCTTTGAACCTTCATCTAGGTTTAAGGGAGTTAAAAAAACGATTAGGTTATGAAACACTTCTTTACCCTTAACAAACTGCAGGCATTTTGCCTGTTGGTACTAACCCTCCTATGCACTAGGACCGGTTTTAGTCAAAATCAATTTTATGCCAACTCAGTCACCGACTCCCTGGCATTAACAGATTACCTCAACACCGTTGATGGTGATCTCACCACATTTGGTACCGTCACATCAAGCTCAGGACTAGCCCTAGGTCTTGGAGCTTATGATGGTTTCATAGAGGTTGAATTTCCAAGTTTATTACCTGCGAACACAACTACTTATGTTAAAATCGCAACTGAGGATGACATACTTACCCCTTTAACAGGAGGTAGTTTGGCCACACTCCTAAGTGATGTTTTGGGCATTGTGTTGGCCGGAAATCAAGAACTGGATATTGAGGCTAGAAACGGAACAAGTACCGTTCTCTCCGCTTCAACTGCCAGCCCCGGAGATTTCTCGGCAGATAGTCTACGCGTTGTAATCGATAGTGCAGGTAGTTTTTACCTCGCCATTACACCTTCCAACGCATATAACAGGATCTATATTTCCAATGAAATGGGATCACTCTTAGGATTATTTATGACCCGTGAATTGGAATTTTACGATGCCTTTTATTATAACGGGACGAATGCCTGTGGACAGGCCATGTATACAAGTTTCGATGGTACAGGAATTACATTAGACTTATTGAACTTAGGAGGAGCCGGTGTTCAAAATCCAGAGTTAGCAATTGATAGTGATACTTCAACACATTCAACACTTAATTTTGGTATTCTTGATGTTGCTTCAACGCTCGAACAAACGATTTACTTCGATGGACCTACAAATACAACTGATGAATTTAGAATTAGACTACAAATAAGCTCGAGTCTAGTTTCACTAGGATTAGCAAACAATATAGAAATTGAAGCCAAGCTTGGTGCAACCACAGTGTTTAACCAAAACTTAACCAGTGGTTCTTTAATCAATTTAAATTTACTCGACTTACAAAATGGACAACCCGTTGATGTAATAGTAGACCCTAATACTCCAATCGATAGAATAACAGTTAGAATGACTTCGCTTCTCGGCGTTGATTTAGCACAAATGTTGTATTTGTATGGAGTTCAGAAAATACCGGCAATGCCAACCATTGACCCTGCTTCAGTTAATTCGGTTACTTGTGCTAATGATTCCATTCAACTCATTGCGAATGGAGATCCAAGTACACTTATTATGAAATGGTACGATGCCCAAGAAGGAGGTAACCTCATTGGAACTTCTGCCTCTGGCGATCCTTTCACGATATACAACATAGATCAGGATACAACATTCTTCGTTGCAGCATCTATACCTGGTTGTCCTGAAGAATCTCAGCGCACTCCAGTAGATGTATCGATTATTGCCCTTCCTACGGATACAAATATCACCGTTACCGGAGATGGGAATCCATATTGTGCTTTGGACACGATAAACATTGTTCCCTCATCAGTAATAGGGGTAGATTTTACATGGTACTTTGACAATAATAAAACGCAACCCATTACCAATGGAACGCTTGGTGGAGTGTACTACAACGTAGACGCCAATGGGACTTTAACAATTGCAGGTTTAGACGACCAATCTTCTCCTTACAGTTATTTTGTAAGTGTTGTAGATACGGTTACAGGTTGTGTTAATGGAGCTGGTGACTTAAAAGAGGTTGTTATTAACATCATCGATACGCAAGCGCCAACAACAGCCAATGCCAACCAAGAATTTTGTGTGCTTGATTACGCTACAATTGCGGATCTTCAAGTTAATGAATCTAATATTTTATGGTATGATGCTGCAAGCATGGGGAACGCACTTGCTACAACGGATACCTTAATAGATGGTGAAATTTATTATGCTTCTCAGGTTGGACCAAGTTGTGAAAGTTCTAATCGTTTAGCAATCACCGTTCAATTAAATGACACGACTCCGCCAACAACTTCAAATTCTACACAAGAATTCTGTAAAGTTGATTACCCAATCATCTCAGATATTCAAGTAGATCAAATAAATATCAATTGGTATGACGCGGCTGCAGGTGGAAATCTTTTAAGCCTGAGTGACACGCTTACCACAGGTAATTACTATGCATCTCAAGTAGGTACAACCTGTGAGAGTTCTACTCGATTAATGGTCAGTGTTATAGTAAATGATACAACAGCACCTACAGCTTCTTTAACCACACAAGAATTTTGTTCGGCAAGTAGTCCTACAATTGCAGATTTAGTAGTTGATCAAAACAACGTTGTTTGGTACGATGCTGCTGAAGGTGGAAACCTATTAAATAATACAGATGTTTTAGTTGATGGTAACTCTTATTTCGCTGCTCAAGTCGGAAGTGAGTGTGAGAGTTTTGATCGTTTAGAAATAGTCGTTGGACTAGGTGTTATCCCTCCTCCTACGACTATGGATCCTATTCAAGAATTCTGTGTATCTGATTACCCTACAGTAGCAGATTTACAAACCAACGAAACAAACGTAATCTTTTATGATGCCGCAACTGGAGGAAATTTAGTCAGTAACTCAGACACGTTAGTAAATTTAAATTTCTACTATGCAGCTACTGTAGGTATTGGATGTGAAAGTACAACACGTTTGATGTTACAAGCCATCGTAAACGATACGACTCCTCCAACAACCTCATCAGCAGTTCAAACCTTCTGTGTGTTAGATTTTGCAACCATTGCAGACATTCAAGTTGATCAACCGAATGTAAACTGGTATGATGCACCTATCGGAGGAAACATATATGCTTCAACAGATACATTAGTAACTGGAGATTATTATGCCTCTCAAGTAGGATCAGAATGTGAAAGTTCATTGAGACTTATGGTGAGCATCGTTATTGACGATGAAACACCACCAACCACGGCTAATGCCAACCAAGAATTCTGTATTGCTGAGTATGCAACAGTTGCCGATTTACAAACCAACGAACCAAATGTTGTTTGGTACGATTCAATTGAAGCAGGTAATATGTATAACTCAACTGATCTTTTAGTGGATGGTTTAACATATTACGGAGCGAAACAAGGAGCGGCATGTGAGAGTTCAATGCGCTTAGCAGTAGTTGTAACCTTAAATGATACGACAGCTCCTACAACCGCTAATACAACACAAGATTTTTGTTCTACTTCTAACCCAACATTAGCAGACGTTGTTGTAGACCAACCCAACATTATATGGTATGCAGCAGCTTCAGGAGGAACACCTTTGGCTTCCTCAACACCTCTTGTTGATAACACTACATATTACGCTGCCCAACAGGGAACGGAATGTGAAAGTTCTACGCGTTTAGCCATTCTTGTTACGGTAGGAGTTATACCTCCACCAACAACGAGTAGTTTAAACCAAGAATTCTGTGTAGTTGAATACGCTACGGTTGCAGATATTCAAGTCAACGAACCCAATGTAATTTGGTATGATCAAGCCTCTGGAGGTACTGCCTACAGTGCAACGGATACCTTGATGGATCTAACGACATATTATGGAGCTACGCAAGCTACCAATTGTGAAAGTGCAGTAAGAACAGCCATTACAATTACATTAAACGACACTACGGCACCTACAACAGCAAATGCAAATCAAATTTTCTGTACGGTAGACAACCCGACAGTAGCCGATATTCAAGTTGATCAACCCAATGTAAACTGGTATGATGCTCCAATGGGAGGTAACTTATTAGCAACTACAGACGCTTTAATGGATGGTAGTTACTACGCGGCACAACAAGGTAGTGAATGTGAAAGCTCAATGCGTTTAGAAGTTGTGGTAACCGTAAACGATACAACTGCACCAACAACCTTAAACGCAAACCAAGACTTTTGTTTGGTGGATATGCCAACATTAGATGATGTTCAAGTAAATCAATCCAACATTGTTTGGTATGATGCAGCGACTAATGGAAATGCGCTTGCAGGGAATACTGCTTTAAGTGATGGTGCTACTTACTATGCTGCACAGGTTGGAGCATTTTGTGAAAGCTCTGTTCGCTTAGCCATCACAGTAAATGTAAATGACGCTTCAACACCAACAACGCTTAATGCTGATCAGGAATTCTGTCAATCAGACAATCCAGTTATTGCTAATATTCAAGTCAACCAGTCAAACATTAACTGGTACGATGCCTCAACTGGAGGTAATCAATTGGCTAACTCAGATCCATTAATGGATGGAGTATCTTACTATGCTGCCCTTGTAGGTATTAATTGTGAAAGTGCTGTACGATTACAAATCAATGTTACAGTAACAGATACAGTTGCTCCTACAACAACGGATGCAAATCAAGAATTCTGTGCCGTTGATATGCCTACAGTTGCAGATATTCAAGTGAACGAAACAGGAGTAAACTGGTATTTGTCAGCATCTGGTGGAACAGCATTAAATGCAACGGATGCATTGGCTACCAATACTTATTACGGTGCATTAATCGTTGGGAATTGTGAAAGTTCAAGCCGTTTGATGGTAAACGTAACAGTTAACGACACAACAGCTCCAACTACATTGATGGCCAACCAAAGCTTCTGTCAAATTGATATGCCAACCCTAGCGGATATACAAGTGAATCAAACAAACATTGTTTGGTATGATGCTGCAACAAATGGAAACGCATTACCGATGAACACAGCACTTATGAATGGAGCAACCTACTATGCCGCTCAATTAAGTGTAGACTGTGAAAGTTCGCAAAGACTAGCTGTAAATGTAACTGTAGAAGACGAGGCAACACCAACAACAAACAATACAAATCAAGATTTTTGTGGGGTAGACATGCCTACAATCGCAGATATTCAAGTAAACGAAACAAATGTTAGCTGGTATGATGCTGCAACCGGAGGTAATCAATTATCCAACGCAGATGCTCTCATAGATGGAATGGCTTACTATGCAACTTTAGTAGGAACAAATTGTGAAAGCTCTGTCAGACTTCAGGTTAATGTAACGGTTTCGGATACAGTGGCTCCTACAACAACGGATGCAAATCAAGAATTCTGTGCCGTTGATATGCCTACAGTTGCAGATATTCAAGTGAACGAAACAGGAGTAAACTGGTATTTGTCAGCAACTGGCGGAACGGCATTAAATGCAACGGATGCATTGGCTACTGACACGTATTACGGTGCATTAATCGTTGGAAACTGTGAGAGTTCAACACGATTAATGGTAAATGTTACCGTTAACGACACCACTGCTCCAACTACTTTGATGGCCAATCAAACTTTCTGTGCAGGAGATAATCCAACGTTAGCAGATGTTCAAGTAAATCAAACAAACATCGTGTGGTATGATGCTGCAACAAACGGAAACGCATTACCGATGACCACAGCACTTATGAATGGAGCAACCTACTATGCCGCTCAATTAAGTGTAGATTGTGAAAGTTCGCAAAGACTGGCAGTTACGGTTGCGGTTTCAAATATACCCGCTCCAACAACAAACAGTACAGCGCAAACTTTCTGTAGCATTGACAACCCAACGATAGCAAGTATTCAGGTGAACCAAACAAACGTAGTTTGGATGGATGCAGGAGCGAATGTGTTAACACCTTCCACTCCGCTTACCGATGGTGCTTCTTACTTTGGTGCACAAACTAACGGTCAATGTACAGGAACGAATTTGTTAGCGGTTAGTGTTACGGTAACTTTTGTACCTGCTCCAACAACCAATGATGCAAATCCAGAATTTTGTGCGAATACAAATCCAACTTTAGCGGATATTAGTATGAACGAACCAAACATTAACTGGTACGATGCTCCAACTATGGGTACTTTATTACCTAATGGTACTTTATTGGTTGACGGTCAAATTTACTATGCCGCAAACGTAATGAATGGTTGTGAAAGTGAAGTGAGAACTGCTGTCCAGCCTTCGTTAAATATAACGAGCACACCAACAACTTCTAATAATAACCAGACTTTCTGTTTCAGCGATAACCCAACGTTGGCAGACATACAAGTTACAGCTACACAAGTAGTTTGGTATGATCAGCAAACTGGAGGAAGTGTTTTAGCTTCAGGAACAACGCTGCAAGATGGGGCTACTTACTATGCAGCCAATGTAGAAAATGGATGTGAAAGTGACCAAAGAATTGCAATCACGGTTCACTTAAATGGAGGTCCAACGGCACAAATCATTGGAACATTCAACGATATATGTGTTGCGGATACCCTTACCTACTCAACAAATGCTAACATGACGAATTATGTTTGGACAGTTGTTGACGGGACTATAGTTGCTGGAGGTTCATCAACAGACAACTTTGTAGAGGTAGTTTGGGATGGTTCAGGATCAGGATCAATTCAAGTAAGTTATACGAACACCGCTGGATGTTCTGAATACATGGATACCCCTATTCAAATCACAACAGGAATTTGTCCAGACCTTAGTATCTACAAAACTGTAGACAACAAAACACCTGAGATGTATGAAAATGTTGAGTTTACGATTACAGTTGAAAACACAGGTAATGTAACCTTCACAAATGTTCTTATCAATGAACAATTAACCAATGGTTTTGAATATGTTTCTCATTCAACATCAGCAGGAGCATATGACTTATCAACTGGTGTTTGGTCTATCTCAACGGTTTCACCAAATACGAGTGAAACACTCGTAATAATTGCCAAAGTCATTCCTGGAAGTAATCACTGGAATATCGCTCATTTAATTGGAGATTATACGGATGATACAGACCCTGAAAACAATGTAGACTCAGTAGAGGTGGACCCCGTAGACCTTACCGTTTACAATCAGTTCTCACCAAATAATGACGGGGATAATGACAGATTCATTATTGATGGAATTGAGGACTATCCAGAAAATACAGTTCAAATCTTTAACCGTTACGGAAACCTGGTATATCAAACTGAAAACTATCAGAACGACTGGGATGGAGTTCCAAACGTTGGCGGAACTATTGGTACTGGAAATGTATTACCAACAGGTACTTATTTCTACATCATAAAAGACGCTAACTCAGATCAGCAATGGTCAGGATGGTTATACTTAATTAAATAATAACATACTAAACGCAATACGATGAAAACTTTGAAAATAAATAAAATCAGTGCGGTATTAGTAGCAGCTCTTTTTGTTGGTTCCTTTGCTTGGGGCCAACAAAGAGCGCAGTACACGCAATATATGTATAACACTATGCCATTGAACGCGGGTTATACAGGAACAATAGACGGTTTAGAAGCAACTGCTATTCACCGATCTCAATGGGTTGGAATGGATGGAGCCCCTGTTACAACCGGTCTTTCTTTAAACGGAGCCATTAACAAGCATTTTGGACTTGGGTTAACAGCGGTTAATGATAGAATTGGTCCAATTACACAAAATGAACTCGCGGTGAACCTTGCTTCAAGCGTGCAGTTAAATGATAAACTTAGATTGTCTTTAGGCGTTTCTGGAGGTATCAATTCAGTATCTGCTGATTGGTCTATGGGAACTATCTACAACACTAGTGATAACGCATACAACCAAAATTTAAACAACGAGATAACTCCAGCTGTTGGTGCCGGACTTTACCTTTACTCTAACCGTTTTTACGCTGGAGTATCTAGTCCTAATGTCATCAAACGTAAAAGCAATCTTTCTCAAGTTTATGACAGGTTTGCCAACGAACTACACTTCTTTGTGATTACAGGTTATGTATTCGACTTGTCACCTAATGTGAAATTCAAACCTGCTTTGATGACGAAGATAGTACCTAATGCGCCTTTAAGTATTGACTTATCTGCCAATTTCCTCTTGAAGGAGCAATTTACTTTGGGTGCTGCTTACAGATATCAGGATGCTATTAATCTTTTAGCAGGATATGAGTTTGCGAAATCATTCTTTGTTGGATACGCCTACGACTTAGGAATTACTCCAACAAAAGATTTCCATTCTGGATCTCATGAAATCATTTTGAAATACAAACTATTGAGACAAACGAGAGTTGCAACCTCTCCAAGATTCTTCTAAAACGGAACCATCATGAAAAATTTAATATACATAAGTCTCTTAGCATCTGGAATTGCCTTTGGTCAAAACGCGATGGAAAAAGGAGATGATTTATACGCTAAATATGACTTCGATAATGCTATTGAATCTTACAATAAAGCAATCTCAAGTAATAAAGCAACAGAAGATGTTAATCTTAAAATTGCCAACAGCTACTTTAATCTAACGAATTACAAACAAGCTTTACCTTGGTATCAAAGAGCTATATCTGCTGATTATAGCAATGTTGACGAAGGAGATTTTCTGAAATACATTCAGTGCCTAAAAAGCGAGGGGCAATATGAAGATGCCGACGCCATACTCATGGAGTATTATGCGGGTAATTCGGAAAAATTAGCTCAATTAAAAAAGCAAAAAGCAGCTTTCGACATTAAAAGAGACAACTTATACGTCTTGAGAAATCTTCCCATCAATTCAGCTAACTCTGATTTTGGTGTAGCCAATTATGGGAACAAAATCTTATTTGCTTCGAGTAGAGCTGGAGAAGGAGAATTGACGAAGAAAACATACGCTTGGAACGAACAACCTTACTTAAACATTTATGAGGCACAAAGAAATACAGCGAATGGTAACCTTACCAATGACAAATTATTCGAGGGCCTGAATTCGCAGTATCATGATGCTATGATTTGTTTCAACAAAGAAAATACACGCGTGTACTTTTCTACGAATCAATTGCGCAAAAAAGGTAAGCTGAAGACTAATGAGGATGGTACCTCTACCCTTCAAATTATGTTGGCGGATGTCGTTGAAGGCAAGATTGCCAATATCGTAAGTTTGA
>NZ_JBVCPV010000043.1:0-18258 GCF_057456495.1 Lishizhenia sp.
AGAGATAGTAGGATACCTATACGAAAATGATCAAACGGAAGCTAAAGCTCTTTTCGCAAAAGTATGGGTAGAAGATAATGGGGCAAAGATAGGAGCTACAACGGATGAGGAAGGGAAATTTAGAATTTCAGCAATTCCTCCGGGACTTTATCTTTTACAAGCTCAGTATTATGGAGATACATTATCTGACACTATAAAATGTGAGGTTACAGCTAACGGTATCTTAAATATTGGTAGAGTTAATGTTGTTACAAATGTTACTGAATTAGGGGGGGTAACCATTAGAGGAGGTGAACCTTTGATAAAGTTTGGTAGTGCCGGGGAGACTACAATCAGTTCTCTAGATATCAAGAATAGTCCAGACAGACAGGACCCTGTGAGTTTAATTGTTGGTAAAAATTCTGATATCAAAAAGAATGAAAGCGGACAAATGATGATTAGAGGTGCTAGACCTGGAGATATGGCTTACTTTATCGACGGAGTTAAATTAAGAGATGCATTAAGAATACCAGGATCTGCAATTGGTGGAATAACGGTGTACTCTTCTGCAATACCTGCTAAATACGGGGATACAAATGGAGGTGTAATTGTAATGAATACAAAAAGTTATGCTGATTTGTATAGAAGATGGAAAATAATGACAACAACAGTAGAATAACCTACCCATTTGAGAAGGGATAGCAACAAAGCATCTGGGTAGAAAAAGGGCAGACTTTAACTAAAGTCTGCCCTTTGTATGTTTGTCAATTACTTTAAACAAAAACGAATTGATGGTCTTCTAAAAGTGCTTTGAGCTGAGGGTCTTCTGGCCCATAAAATTGTCTGCCAAAATTATCCCATTCTTCTTTCGTTTCCACTGAAAGGTTTTCTTGAATGTGTTCTATGATGTCGGCGCCAATTAAGTAAGGGGATTGATCTTCTAATAATTCATCTCCTAAAAATTGACCCACAATGTGGTATTCGTCATTTATTTTTGGAGTTTTATTCGTCAGTAAGCATTCCTTTTTCCAATTACTTTCCCAATCCTCTTCGGTTAATGCAGCTCTTCGTTTCATTAACTCTTCACCCATTAAGGAACGCTGTAAAAAAGCTCTAGATTCCGTACTCATTTTAGCAACTTGCTCTTGTGCACACATGATGCAAAGTGCCATTTCAAACAGGGTTAAATCTTCACCTTCTTCAGTGCGTTTATATGCCTTTTCAACAACGTAAGGCATTTTTCCATCATCCAGTCTACAATCGCAGACTTTGCAATGTGTAAAAGGTTTGTGATCAACGTCAGAGTAAAAGTCTTTTGGGATTTTAGCCATTTTCTTGCTCTATAAGTTTGAGGTAAGTTTTTAAGTTTTGTTCGTCAGCCTTTTTAAGGATAAGTAATTTCTCTTCTGTTTCAACAACGATGTAATCATCTAATCCTTGAATAATAGCTTTTTTCTTTGTAGGTAATTTCACCAAACAATCATGGGCATCTATCATTCGAATGCCAGGATTGTCTGTTGCGTTGCCGTGGTGGTCTTTTTCGAGATGACCATACAAGCTACCCCATGTTCCTAAGTCAGACCAATCAAAGTCTGCCAAAACAACACTAATGTTACGTGCATTTTCCATAACTGCAAAATCTATAGAGATGTTTTCAGCAGCATGAAAGGCTGCATCTACATAGGCTTGTTCTTTGTCTGTGAAATATACAGAGAAGTCTTTACAGAATAAGTCATGTAGTTCTGGCTTGAAGCGTTTTAAAGCATTTAAGATTACTTCAGCGGTCCACACAAATATTCCAGAGTTCCAACAGTAGTCACCACTTGTCAAGAAGATTTTAGCCAATTCCTTGTTGGGTTTTTCTGTAAATTGTTTTACTCTTTTTACATCACCTCCTACAACATCTCCGTCTTCAAAGAACTGTATGTAGCCATACCCCGTATCAGGTCGTGTTGGTTTAATACCAAGGGTTGTGATGCGCTTGTTTTCTTTCGCATTTTTCAAGGCAATATTGATTATACGCTCAAACTTATGTTGTTGCAATATCAAATGATCTGAAGGAGCTACAATTAGATTGGCCTCTTTGTTTAACGCGTAAATTTTAGCCGCGGCATAAGCGATACAAGGCGCAGTATTTTTGCGCTCTGGTTCTGTTAGTATTTGCTTGTCGGCTAATTCAGGCAAATGCTCCTTTACCATTCCGCAGTATTCTGCATTGGTAACGATGTAAATATTTTCGTTGGGTATGATGTTGAGCAGTCGTTCATAGGTCAAACGCAAGAGTGATTTTCCTATTCCCAAAACATCTAAAAATTGTTTAGGGCGGGCAGGGGTAGACATCGGCCAAAACCTCGATCCAACTCCTCCAGCCATAATGACTGCGTAATTATTTGTATCCATTTTTAATCTTCTATTCGTTCTACTTCGGCAAGGCAGTGTACCAAATATAACTTACCGGTGCCTATTTCTTCGCACATGTATCGCTTTCTACGCAATTTTCCACGTTTAAAGCTTTTGTTGTTGAGTATAAAACATTCGTTTTCTCTTAATTCTTCAACTGTAATAAGCGTGTGTTTTTCGCTATCATAACGTTTCAATACTCTACTTAGTGCAAGGTCTGTGCAAGAACTTGCTCTAGGCTTGTTTACACTGTTGCGTAAAGCCAATTTAATGTCTCTAGGAATTTCTTCAGCATCCAAGAGGGGGGAGAGGAGTTGGCTGAATTTATTTTGCCATTCCAAACCATGGGCTTTAACCTGCCAGCCATGCTCAATGTAGGTTTGCATGTGGGCAAATTCGTGCAAGGTCGTTATCAAGAATTGATAAGGGTTTAAATCGCCATTCACCGTAATTCTATGGTAATCACTTTTAATGGGTGGACGATAATCTCCCAGCTTTGTTTTTCGTGGTTTGCTTACTTTAAAAGCAACTTTAGAAGAAAAGAGTAAATCTGTCACATAACCTGTAAAGGCTGCTGGAATAAATTTTTCTAACTTTTGTTCTATTTGCTCTCTTTTTGTCATACAGAAATGGGCTGTAGACCTTACCTAAGGTAAAGTGTAAACAATTACATGTGGGTATAAAATCGCTCTAAAATAAGGATACTTTAGAATAAGCTATTAATTTAGCACGGAGTTATGAATAATATTCAGAACATAGGAAAATATTTCATGCTGTTAAAGCAGGTACTTACGCAGCCAGAGCGTTTCCGTGTGTATACAAAACGCGTGTCAAACGAATGGGAAACTATAGGGATTAACTCTATGGGAATTGTAGGTATCCTTTCTGTATTTATGGGGGCGGTTATCGCTTTGCAAACGGCATCTAATATGGATAGTCCTTTATTGCCTAAATATACCATAGGTTATATTACCAGATCTTCTACCATCTTAGAATTTTCACCTACCATTATCTCTTTAATTTTGGCAGGTAAGGTAGGGTCAAACATTGCCTCTGAAATTGGAACGATGCGCGTAACAGAGCAAATAGATGCTTTAGATATCATGGGGATTAATAGTGCGAGCTACTTAATTTTACCCAAATTAATCGCAGCGGTTACTATCCTTCCATTCTTGATAATTATTTCAATGGCGTTAAGTATCCTCGGAGGTTATTTTGCCGTGACTACATCTAATCTTTGTTCTCACGAAGAATTTGTTTACGGAGTACGCGCCTTTTTCGATACAGGTAATATAGTCTATGCCTTGGTGAAAACGATGGTGTTTGCTTTTATTATCGTTTCGGTTTCTGCTTTTTACGGGTATTACACGAGAGGTGGAGCGCTAGATGTTGGTAAATCATCTACGCAAGGAGTAGTGTGGAGTACCATCACTATTTTGATCGCCAACTTTATATTAACGCAATTAATCTTACTGTAATGATAGAAGTGAAGGGCGTAAATAAATCTTTTGGTGAAAAGCATGTTTTGCACGATATCAACGCAGAGTTTCATCCAGGAAAAGTGAATCTGATCATTGGTCAATCAGGACAGGGTAAATCTGTACTTACCAAGTGTATTGTTGGTTTAATGGAGATAGATTCTGGAAGTATTTACTTTGATGGACGTGATTTTAGTGCTATGGATAGGAGAGAGCGACGTGAAATTCGAAAAGAGATAGGTATGCTTTTCCAAGGTTCTGCTTTGTTCGATTCTATGACGGTAGAGCAAAATATCATGTTCCCTTTGGATATGTATACTTCCATGACCAAAGAGGAGAAGATAGAAAGAGCCAACTTCTGTTTAAAGCGTGTAAACCTAGAAAATACAAATCATCTTTATCCTGCCGAATGTTCTGGAGGTATGCAGAAGCGTATCGCCATTGCACGTGCTATTTCAATGAATCCGAAATACTTATTTTGCGATGAACCAAACTCTGGTTTAGATCCAAGAACGAGTATTTTGATTGATAATTTGATTCGAGAAATTACTTACGAGTACAACATCACAACCGTTGTAATTACACACGATATGAACTCGGTGATGGAGATTGGAGATAAAATCAGTTTCATCAATGAAGGTAAAATTTGGTGGGAAGGTGATAATAAGGAGATCTTAACCACGGATAATCAAGAAATCATCGATTTCGTGTACGCCTCTAAGTTCATGAAAAACCTCAAAGGAAAACTTGCTTAAACTAAGCGTAAAGAATTATCTCGTTTAGAATATTGATTTTTATTCTTTAGAAGGGCGTCATCCGGCTATCCGTTTTAGTCCACATCCCAAATGCTAAGTAGCACTAACCATCGCCAAAATTTCCTGCGGTCATATTTGCAATGTTAAGTCCTTCTAACCTTTTGTTTAGTGCAGCTGCCACTGCTATCCGGCGCAGGGTCAGTTCTGAGTGTGAGTAGGGAGTGAAGAGTTGTATTTTTATTAAAGGTTCCCGAGCGAAGTCGAGGGACCAATTTGTAGTTTAAAACCTAATCGTACAACTCGTAATCCAATAATTTCAAAATGGTAAACTCATGTGTAATCACATCTCTACGCATAATGTAGTCGATGCGGTAAGTAGCTCTATCATAAATTACTTCTGTTTTGTATAAATACTTTCCGTCTTTATACTCGTTACGCGTGTCTACGTTGCCGTGTTCGTCGTATCTGTAAGTAATGATAGTCATAGATCTTCTCGGGTCTTTAACCTCGATAGAAACGCTGTCTATACGCGCTTCGTAATTGTAGAAGTATTTGGTACGCTTTAAATGGGTCGACTTATCGTATTTTTCGTATTCCTCTACCTTAAACCCAATACTGTCTACTGTTTCTGTTCGGTACTTGTACGGCAAATTCATATTGTTGTACACAACTTGTCTTTCTTTACCACTTACTTTTTTGTAGGTATAGCGCTCTGTAGATACAAGGTATTTTTCACCGATTTCAAAATCTATCTTTCTACCGTTCTTGTTTTTTAGTCGGTAAAACTCCGTACTAGTAGGTCTTCCAATAGAATCATAAGTGTAGATATATGCTGAGAAGCCGTGTTTGTCGCTAAAACGTTCGCTGGTGAGTTGTCCTTCTGCATTGTATTCAAACATGGTAACCACTGTATCTAACTTGCCATTTTCCTTGATGGTTTCGTAAGATTTAATCATTCTACCTTCAGTATCGAATTCATACACGCGCTTTAAACCATTGGTGCGCATGTTTTGTCCTGTTCTTTTGGTCATAAACTCCCCAGAAATACGTTTTATCTTGTTTTTCTTTATGTACTCTGGATTGAAGGATGTGCGTTCACCTAAGGCATGTCCTTCTTCATTAGAAATGATTTGTCCCCAACTGAACGTACTGATAAGAAGCGCGATGAATAGAAGTGTTTTCATGATTTGAATTTTACAAAATATCCCGAACACCAAGGGTATTCGGGATAATAAATTTCCTATGTCTTACGTATATGACAAAGGAGAATAAAGCATTTTAAAGATTGTTTAAACCTTCTTTAACCAATGTAGAAATCATTTTCCCATCAGCTTTTCCGGCTAATTTCTTGCTTAATGTACCCATTACTTTACCCATGTCTTGTGGACCCTGAGCTCCTAAATCAGTAATGGCTTGTGCAACCTCAGCTTTAACTTCTTCTTCGCTCATCATTTTCGGCAAATAAGCCTCGATGATTTCTGCTTGGAATTTTTCATCAGCTGCTAAATCTTCTCTCCCTTGTTCTACGTACAATGCATATGATTCCATGCGTTGTTTGTGTAACTTCAAGATAATTTTGTTCTCTTGTGCTGCAGAAATTTCTTCTTGAGCACCGCTTGCTGTTGCTTCTAACAACAACTTAGCTTTAATATCTCTTAACGCAGAAAGCTTTTCTTTTTCTCTCGCCTTCATTGCGTTTTTGATATCTGTATTAATTTGTTCTGTTAAACTCATCTGTTAGTCTACGTTATCGTGTAAAAAAGAGTTGTTACCTCTTAGTGTAATATCATCATTATTTCCTTCTGAAACATTGAAACGAGAAACTGGGTTCTCAGTAGAGTGAGGTGCATCTTCTAAACGGATTTGTCTTCTCTTAAAGGCAGGTACATTTTCAATTTCTGTAATCCCATCTGCAGATTTGATCTTATCTGTATAACGTTGGATGCGTTCCATACGCTCTTGGTGTTTTCTTTGTTGCTCTTCCGGACTCATTGTAGGACGGGCAGTAAAGTGCTCTGGCTGCTCGTTTTGTACAGTGTTTTGTACAGGAGCTGCTGTTGCTTCAGGAGTAGCCTCTTCTTCTGCTTCGTCTAAGAAGTAACGCTTCACTTCTTTTTCCTCTTGAGGAGCTGGCGTTTCTTGCGCTTGAGGTGCTACTGGCGCCTCTTCTTCTTGTACTTCTGTACGAGACTCAAATTGAGTAGCTGGTTTTACTTCCCAGTTATAGCTTTGCTTTTCTTCTACTTTTGGTTGTTCTTCTTGTACAGGAGTTTCTTCTGTTTTTAAGTAAGGCTCTTCTACCTTTTCTTCTTCAACTTTAGCCTCTACTTGACGTGAAGTTGCTTGAGATAAGGGAGTTGTGATTTCCTTCTTTACTTCATCCTCTAATGAACGTCTTTTTTTTTCAGGAGCTTTTTCAAATCCAGTGATTGGAGAAGAGTGGAATCCAGTTGCGATTAAGGTTACCCCTAATCCATCTCCTAAAGTTTCGTCATAACCGTGTCCCCAAATAACGTCTGCAGTACTTCCTGCTTCGTCTTGGATGTAGTCAGTGATGTCAGAAATCTCATCCATCAATACTTCTTTATCACCGTAAGTGATGTTCAACAACACGTATTGAGCTCCAGCAATGTCATTATCATTCAATAACGGAGAAGTTAAGGCTTCTTGTACCGCTTGAATTGCTCTGTTTTCACCCTCAGATGTAGCAGAACCCATAATGGCAACACCGCTGTCTTTCATTACTGTATTTACATCGTTGAAATCGACGTTGATTGCACCAGTAACAGAAATTACTTCAGCAATTCCTTTCGCAGCTGTAGTTAATACGTTGTCAGCTTGAGCAAAGGCATTACCCAAAGTAAGGTTTCCAGAAATTTCACGTAATCTTTCGTTGTTAATCACTAAAAGTGTATCAACATTTTCACGCATGTTTTCCAAACCGTCCTCAGCTTGTTGTCTTCTTTTTCTTCCTTCAAAACTAAATGGAACAGTAACAATACCAACCGTTAAAATACCCAATTCTTTAGCGACTTGAGCAATTACAGGAGCAGCACCTGTACCAGTACCACCACCCATACCGGCAGTAACGAATACCATCTTCGTTTCCTTCGATAAGAATTCTCTAATTTCATCTATGTTCTCCACAGCTGCGTTCATTCCAATTTCTGGAATAGAACCTGCTCCACGACCTTCTGTTAAAGACGGTCCTAATTGAAGTTTGTATGGCACTGGAGAAATATCTAATGCTTGTCTATCTGTATTGCAAACGATGAAATCAACACCTTTGATTCCTTGGTTATACATGTGGTTTACGGCATTACTTCCTCCACCACCAACTCCTATCACCTTAATGATAGAAGATTGTCCTTTTGGTAAATCGAATTCCATACTATTTAGTTTTGTTTCTTGTTTGCACAAGAGTGTTGTTGTTTGTTCTTAATTTGTTGTCGGCTTTCTATTCATCTTCATCAAACCAGCTCTTGCTCTTATTGATGATGGTGTCAAAGAAAGATCCTTTTGTTTTCTTAGAATGAGTTTTGATGGCTGAAGCGCGTTTCGCTCTATTTTGACGTTCGCTGCTTTCAAAGCCTTTCAATACTAATCCTATACCTGTAGAATACATAGGTGAGGTAATGGTTTCAGCAATTGGAGATTGTCCTAAATGCTCGTTCGGGTATCCGATACGTGTATCCATTCCTGTAATGTATTCAAACAATTGTGTGATGTGCTTTAACTGTGCACCACCACCTGTTACTACGATACCACCGATTAACTTTTTCTCGTAACCAGAGTTTTTGATTTCGTAGTATACGTGCTCGATAATCTCTTCCATTCTGGCCTGAATAATACTTGCCAAATTCTTGATAGAAATTTCTTTCGGCTCTCTACCTCTCAGTCCAGGAATACAAACGATTTCATTTTCTTGAGATTCCGATGCCAGCGCACTACCAAACTTCACTTTTAAAAGTTCAGCTTGTCTTTTCAAAATGGTACATCCTTCTTTGATGTCTTCAGACAAAATGTTACCTCCAAATGGAATAACAGCAGTATGTCTGATGATTCCTTCGTGGAAGATAGCGATGTCAGTTGTACCACCTCCTATATCTACCAATACGATACCTGCTTCTCTTTCTTCGTCAGAAAGTACAGCTGCGGCACTCGCAAGGGGTTCTAATATTGTTTCTTGTACTTCTAATCCAGATTTTGTAACACATTTCTGGATGTTTTTTGCTGCTGCAATTCTTCCTGTAATAATGTGGAAGTTTGCTTCTAAACGAACACCTGACATTCCGATAGGGTCTTTAATCCCTTGCTCATTGTCTATGATGTACTCTTGCGGTAACACGTGGATGATTTCTTCTCCCGGTTCCATTACCAATTTGTACATGTCTTCGATCAATGCGTCGATGTCCAATTGTGAAATTTCATCATCAGTAGCGGTACGTGTGTGTATACCTCTGTGTTGAATGCTGTTGATGTGTTGTCCAGCAATCCCCACATTCACTACACCTATCGTCAACTCTCCTTCTACGCGATCTTGCGCTTCTTGAACAGCTGTTTTAATAGATTGAATAGTCTTCTCTATGTTGGTAACAACACCACGAGTAACACCTAAAGATTCAGTTTTACCCATCGATAAAATCTCTATCTTCCCGTGTTCATTTTTTTGGCCTACAAAGCATGCGATCTTCGTTGTTCCAATATCTAAACCAACTACAATTTCAGACATATTCTTTATTTTTTCTTTCCTACAATTTGTTCGTCAAATCTCAAGTCTATGCTTTCGTACTTCTCCCAACCTTCGTAAGGGATGATTTCTTCATAAAAAACCTTGAGCTTGTTAAACTTTTTCTCAACTTCTTCGTCACTTTGCGCTAAACCAAATACTATTTCTTGATTTCCTACGCGGGGTATGAGTTTGAAACCCTTGTTGTTATCGTAATGCAATTGGGTAAACAAAGCATTGAAAAAGGTACTATTACAAACATACTTTGAAATACGGTACAAATCATCGAGCTTGCTTATAGTTATTAAACTGTCGTTGTTAATTAAGCGTTTATAACTCGAATTCTCCATGGTAAAATCATCTAACCCTGTGGCAATCAGAACGTGAGCTGGGAAATCTGAGAGCTCCATCGCTTCACCTTTGTCATCTATGTAAAAGCCTGAATTTCCCTCGGGTAATACCCTAACAATGGGTCTTCTTATTTGTACATCGATTTCCCATTTCCCCCCTAAATTGGAGTATACATTTACGCTGTCAACTACGTTTAATTTTTGAATGTATTCTTCAATATTTTTAATTTTCAAGCTGTCTACAGTCGTGTTTTCCCTCCATAAACCAGCTCTTTTTAACTTCGTTAGAAGTTCTTCTTCTGTTAAAAATGACATTCCTGGATGTTCGTGAATGTGCATTTTCGGAGCTTGCGTTTTCTTTTTGCTTTCACTCAGTTGACTCGCAACTAATAGTACTAAAACAGCCAAGGCAAACACGCTCCATAATGTTGTTTTTAACCACGGTTTCATGTTAGTTTGGCTTTTAAAGGTTGTATCAATCTGTCTATATCTCCAGCTCCTATTGTTAGGTAAACTGCGTTGTCTTCTATTTCAATAGCTTCAATAAGCTGCTCTTTTTCTATAAGGCGTTTGGAAGCATTTGTAGTTTTAGAGAGTAGTACATCACTTGTAATTCCTGGAATGGGTTCCTCGCGAGCGGGGTAAATTGGCAAAAGAATCAATTCATCTAAACGGCTTAATTCTGCTGCAAATTCATCCATGAAATCTTGTGTGCGCGAAAACAAGTGTGGTTGGAAAATACCAATGATCTTTTTTCTGGGGTAAAGGAGCTCTATGGATTTCAATAGAGCCTTTACCTCCGTTGGATGATGCGCGTAATCATCGATATATATCCTATTATCGGTTTTTATATGATATTCAAACCTACGTTTAACTCCTTTAAAACTGGCTAAACCTTTTCTAATTTCTTCTTCACTTAGACCTATGAATTGGCATAAAGCTATTATCGCCGTTGCATTTTCTGCATTGTGTATACCGGGTATTCCAAGCTCTATATTCTCCCATGTTTTATTTTGAAAGTGATAGTCGAATAGAAATTTACCCCCCACATAGCGCAATTTGTCACTGTAACATTTTGCTTTTTGGTTTACTGCATAGGTCAAAGATTTACCTGGGGCAGTTACTTCAGTATCTACCTGTTGAATGAGTAGACCATCAGGAGATGTTAAATCGCAATAGTCTTGAAAGTTTTCTTTTAATGTTTCTGCGTCACCATAGATGTCTAAATGATCGGCATCTGTAGAAGTGATGATAGAAGCGAAAGGTTTCAACTGTAGAAATGAACGATCAAATTCATCGGCTTCAACAACGGTATATTCACTGGTAGGGTGAAGAATTAAGTTGCTATTGTAATTACTACTGATACCTCCTAAAAAAGCATTGCATCCTACGTGAGATTGTTGTAATACATGTGCCAAAAGGGAAGAGGTCGTGGTTTTGCCATGTGTACCTGCTACGCCTAAACCTTTGCTACTTTGGGTAAGTAAACCGAGTGCCTTAGATCTTTTAATCATGGTGTATCCAGCTTCTTCTAAAGCGATTAATTCACCTAAGTTCTTATTTACGGCGGGTGTGAAAATGACCAAAGTTGTTGCTTTATCCAACTCTTTTAATAGTTCCTTGCCCTTGTCTTGGTAGTGAATCTTTATTCCCTCTTGAGTTAACGTTTGGGTAAGTTCACTTTCTGTTTTGTCGTATCCACTTACTGCGAATTTGTTGACGTGAAAATAGCGGGCAAGGGCCGACATACCAATGCCGCCTATGCCTAAAAAGTAGATATGTTTAAAATCTTCTATTCTCATGCTTTCAAATCCATCAATACTTGAACAATATCTTGCGTTGCATTAGGTTTTGCTAATGCCTTTAAATTTCCTCTTAATTTATTTTGAAATGCGGGGTTGTTGAGCAATTGTAAACTCAAGGGTATCAATTCTTCTACCGCCGTATTATCTTTTACTAAAAGTGCAGCTCCTTCATTTACCAAAGAATTAGCATTGTGTGTTTGGTGATCTTCTGCTACGTTTGGGGAAGGAACCAAGATGCTCGGTTTTCCAACCAAAGCTATTTCTGAAACAGATAAAGCACCTGCTCTGGAAATGATAACGTCCGCTGCTGCATAGGCCAATTGCATTTCCGGTATGAAATCGGTTAATACAATGTTGTTGTATTTATTGGTGTCAACTTCTTTGGAAAGTCGCTCTTTGTAAAACTTACCGCATTGCCAGATAACTTGAACATCGGCCGCGAGTAAAGTATCTAAATGCTGTTGTACACTGTTGTTTAAGGTGAGTGCTCCCAAACTTCCTCCTAAAACAAGAATAGTTTGCTTGTCTGTAGATAGGTGAAAGCTCTTTAATGCTTGTTCACGTTTCCCTTCTATTTCGGCAACTTCAGTTCTTACAGGGTTACCGGTAAAAACTATTTTTTCAGCTGGGAAGAAACGGTCTAGTCCCTTGTGAGCAACGCATATTTTGTTAACCTTTTTAGAGAGGTATATATTCGTTTTTCCGGGAAAAGAATTTTGCTCTTGTACAACGCTAGGTATGCCTAAGCGGGTTGCTGCGATTAGTGTAGGGGCAGAGGCATAACCTCCAACTCCTACCACAACGTCTGGCTTAAAATCTTTGATGATTTTTTTTGCCATGAAGTAAGATTTTAAAATCTTAAAAGGTAAAGCTAGATTGCTTAAAGTGAGCTTGCGTTGAAGTCCACGAATCGGTAACCCAATGATCTTGTATCCAGCCGCAGGAACTTTTTCCATTTCCATTTTACCCTCAGCTCCTACGAATAAGATTTCTATGTTCGGGTTTTGTGCTTTTAAACCATTGGCAATAGCTACGGCTGGGAAAATATGACCTCCCGTTCCACCACCTGATATGATTGCTTTCTGTATCATTCTGCTATGCTATTTTTTTGGGTAGTTGTGGCTACTTCTTTTCCTTTATTTTGTTTGTTAGCAATAGATTGAACTATTCCTACCGCGGCACACGCTGTTACCATGGCAGATCCTCCCATGGCTAAGAAAGGGATGTTCTGTCCGGTAACAGGTATTATTCGCGTGCATACGAGCATATTTATAGAGGCTTGAAGCATTAACAAGGACCCGATTCCTATACACACATAAGTGTGGAAGAGTTTATCGGCCTTCAAACCTATTCTGAATATGCGGTACATTAAACTCATGTAGAGTAAAATCAAAATGATAGCTCCGAAGATTCCGAATTCTTCTACAAAGGAAGAGAAGAAAAAATCGGCATATGCTTCGGGTAAGTATTCTTTGAGTCGTCCTTTACCAACACCTTCTCCAAACAAGCCTCCAACGTGTATGGCAAGTTCGGCATTGATGGCTTGTGCATTTTCAATGATACTCGTTTCTTCTCCAAAGGCTTTAGTATAGCGCGAAACCCAAGTGTCCAAACGAGGAATCAACTGTATTTCGGGTTGTAACGCAAAGTGTAAGAGTACGGCGATGGAAACCAATCCTAAACCACCGGCGACTAATACACCAATTCTTTTCATGGGGTACTTACCTACAAATAACAATAGGAAGGCAATGGTACCCAGTAATACAGCTGTAGAGAAGTTGTCTTTAAAGATTAATCCACAGGTTATAACGATAGCGGAGGCGATGGGTACGAAGCCCGTTTTCCAATCTAAAAAGTTGTCTTTCTTAACAGCGAGCTGTTTGGAGAGATAAAGTATTAAAGCCAATTTGGCAAAGTCAGAAGTCTGGAAGGTTAATCCTACGATTGGGATTTTTATCCATCTACTAGCATCGTTAATTCTTACTCCGAAAAAGAAGGTGAAGATGAGCAAGAAGATGGCCATGATGAGTCCAAACTTCGATAATTTAGAAAAATATTTAGGGTCTAAGCGATGCAGGTAATACATCACGGCAATACCTATTGCTATGTATATAACGTGCTTAAAGAGGTATTTGAAGGGTGATCCTCCTTCCGTTTTTACCAAAATAGGTACGAAAGAGAATACACACACCAAAGAGATGAGCATAAGTAAAAAGACGATAATCCATATCCCCTTGTCACCTCCTAAATATTTTAATAATGACTTCAATTATTTGTTGTCTTTTAAGTAATTCAAAAAGGTAGTTTCCATTTCTTTTGCCTTGGTTCCTAGTCCTGGAGCAAAAAACACAGTGTTCCCTTCATGGGCTACTTTAGTTAACATTTCGCAAGCTTCTAATATGTCGTTTTTACGTGTAAAGAAGGTTACTTGTGCTTCTAAATCATAGCGGAACTTTTTATTCGCTTGTCCAAAAGAAATAATGGCTTCTACCTCTTGGTTTAACCAGGGTCTTTCTTCTCTAAAATCGTGTTCTAAATCACTACTCATGATCCAGATAACAGGATTGTCTAATTGTTTCAAGGCGTCAAAACATTCATTTAGGTTGGCACCTGACCAAGAGAATATTTTCATACCTCTAAAATCTTCGTGTTGTGTTAAATGCTTGTTAGCTTCCTTTAATGCGTTCTGACGTGCAGAAAGTAAACTATCCTGCAAGGTCTTTTTATCTAGTTTTTGCATGACGTTACGTTTTAATGGGTTTTATAATGCTCTCACGGCATCTTTAAATTGGTTACCTCTATCTTCGTAGCTTTCGAATAAATCGAAACTAGCACAAGCTGGAGATAACAATACTGTTTCATCTTTTTTAGCCAATTGGTATCCAAAACCAACTGCTTCCATAGCAGATTTTGCTTCTACTATAGTTTCTATTTTACCTTGGAATGCCTCAATGATTTTAGAGTTATCAACTCCTAAGCAAATGATGGCTTTTACCTTATCTTGAACAAGTTCTGCCAATTCTTCGTAGTTGTTTCCTTTGTCTACACCACCAACGATCCATACAGTTGGTTTTTCCATGCTTTCTAAGGCGTACCAAGTTGAGTTTACGTTGGTTGCTTTTGAGTCATTAATGAATTCAATACCGTGAACTTTGGCTACGAATTCCAAACGGTGTTCAACGTTTTTAAAATCAGATAAACTCTCTCTGATTGTTTCTTTTCTAATGTCGAGGATTCTTCCTGCGATCCCAGAGGCCAAGCTGTTTTGAGTGTTGTGCTTGCCTTTCAATGCTAAATCGTGAATAGACATAATGAATTGGTTTTTTATTGTTATTGTTATTTGTTGTTCGTTTGCGTATGCTCCTTGTTTTTGTTCTTCTTTCAAAGAGAAAGGAGCTAATTGAGCCTTGGTGTTTGTTAGTGCCAAATGCTCAGTGATGATTGGGTCGTCAGCATTATAAATGAACCAATCGTTTGCTGTCATGTTTTGAAGAATTCTAAACTTTGAAGCCGTGTAATTTTCCATTTTGTAATCGTAGCGGTCTAAATGATCCGGTGTGATGTTTAAAAGGATGGCGATGTCTGCTTTAAATTCATACATGTCATCCAATTGGAAGCTACTTAACTCCAATACGTAGTATTCAAATTCGTCTGCTATGACTTGTTTGGCCAAGCTTTGACCGATGTTTCCAGCTAGTCCTACATTTAACCCAGCTTTTCGCAAGAGGTGATGTGTTAAAAGGGTAGTGGTAGTTTTTCCATTGCTACCTGTAATACATATCATCTTTGCTTGCGTGTAGTAACCTGCAAATTCAATTTCGGAGATGATTTTGATTCCTTTATCAACTGCCTTCTTGATGATAGGAGCTTTGTGTGGGATGCCTGGAGATTTTACAATTACATCACTCTTTAAGATGATATCTTCTGAGTGTTGTTCTTGCTCAAATTGTATGTTGTTGTTTGTTAATTCTTGTTGGAATTTATCCTTGATTTTTCCGAAATCTGAAACAAAAACATTCCACCCCTTAGCTTGTGCTAAAAGTGCAGCGCCAACACCGCTTTCGCCTGCGCCTAAAATGCTGATATGTTTATTTGTTCCGTTCACGAGTTATCTTAATTTCAAGGTTACGATTGTGATTACTGCTAAGAGTATTCCTACAATCCAGAAGCGCGAAACAATTTTTGCTTCGTGAATTCCTTTCTTCTGGTAATGGTGGTGAAGGGGGGCCATACGTAAAATGCGTCGGCCTTCTCCAAATTTTTTCTTGGTGAATTTGAAGTAACTGACTTGTAATATCACAGAGGCGTTTTCAATGATGAAGATTCCACAGAGTACAGGAATCAATAATTCTTTACGGATAGAAATAGCGAATACAGCAATGATTCCTCCTAATGCTAAACTTCCGGTATCTCCCATGAATACTTGTGCTGGGTAAGAGTTGAACCATAAGAAACCGATACAAGCTCCAACGAAGGCAGAAATAAAGATTACCATTTCTTCTGCAAATGGAATGTACATCACGTCCAGGTAGTCGGCGAATTTTAAGTTGGAACTTACGTAGGCTAATACAGCTAAAGCCAAACCTATGATGGCAGAACTTCCTGTGGCTAAGCCGTCCAGTCCGTCCGTCATGTTGGCTCCGTTAGAGATTGCTACTACGATGAAGATTACAATCAAAGTGAAGATGGCAAAGCCTATCCAAACATTGTTGCCGCTTAATAGTGAGTAGTTCACTTCATTGTTTTTTACAAAAGGTATAGTAGTGGTCTTGTCTGTTGTCATGATCCACTTGCTGTCTGTTCCTTTGTTAAATTCTGCGTGTTTATCTGTAACGTCAACTTCGTTTTGAGCAAGGACGTATTGACTGTCAACTTTTTCGTGAGCTTTAACATCAGGGTGGAAGTAGAGGATAGATCCTACAATTACACCTACACCAATTTGTCCGATTACTTTAAACTTTCCTGCTAGTCCTTCTTTGTTCTTTTTAAATACTTTGATGTAGTCATCTAAGAATCCAATCAATCCTAACCAAACCGTTGCAATTAACATGGTAATTACATAGATGTTGTGAAGTTTAGCAAAGAGTAAAGTAGGGATGAGAATGGCGCTCAAAATAATTAATCCACCCATGGTAGGGGTACCTTCTTTCTCCTTTTGTCCTTCTAAACCTAAGTCTCTTACAGATTCTCCGATTTGTTGCTTTCTTAAGGCATTAATGATGCGCTTTCCGAAGATCATAGAAATGATCAAACTCGTGATTAATGCAGCGGCAGCTCTAAAGGAGATGTAGTCAAATACACCTGCTCCAGGGATGTCGAGTTCGTTGAGATATTGAAATAAATAGTACAACATTATTTGTCAAGTTTTTTAAATAGTTCTTTCGTTATTGCCATGTCGTCAAAATCGTGTTTAACGCCATTGATTTCTTGGTAGGTTTCATGACCTTTTCCAGCGATCAAAATAATGTCGTTGGGTTGTGCCATGCTGATAGCTGTTTTAATCGCTTCCTTACGGTTGGTGATCGAGAGGGTCTTTTTGAAATGTTGCCCTTCTACACCTGCCATCATTTCTTCAATAATGGTTTCAGGATTTTCAGTTCTTGGGTTGTCAGATGTAATCACTACTTTATCGCTCTTCTCACAAGCGATTCCAGCCATTAAGGGACGCTTTGTTTTGTCTCTATCACCACCACATCCTACAATTGTGAAAACGGTTTCGTTTTTCGTTCTGATGTTGTTGATCGTTCCTAAAACATTTGCCAAGGCATCTGGAGTGTGCGCGTAGTCTACAATAGCTATAATTCCACTTTCACTCTTCGTGTATTGGAATCTACCCTCTACACTTTCTAGGGTGCTGAGCTGTGTTAACACTTCCAACTCGTCTTCTTCTAAAGTGATGGCAATGGCGTACACTAAAAGCAAGTTGTAAGCGTTGAAATCCCCAATCAATCTCGACCACAATTCGGTTCCGTTCATGTTTAAGACCAATCCTGTAAATTGGTTTTCTAACACTTTCGCTTTAAAATCAGATACAGACTTTAAGCTGTAGCTCAATTTCTTAGCTTTTGTGTTTTGTAACATTACCGCTCCGTTTTTATCGTCGAGGTTAGTGATGGCATAAGCTTCGTTACCGAGATGGTCAAAAAAGCTCTTTTTAACGTTCAGGTATTCTTTGAAAGTTTTGTGATAATCCAAGTGATCATGCGTGATGTTGGTAAATCCTCCCACTTTAAAGTCTAACCCTGTAGTTCTGTGTTGGTGGATAGCATGTGAACTCACCTCCATAAAACAGTGCGTACATCCTTCTTCTACCATTTGCGCGAGTAGGGCGTTCAAACCTACTGCGTCAGGGGTAGTGTGTGTAGAAGGAATGTCTTTATCTCCAATCTTATTTACAACAGTAGAAAGGAGTCCTACTTTATACCCAAGCTGCGTAAATAACTTGTGTAGTAGGGTAGTGCACGTTGTTTTACCGTTGGTTCCTGTAATGCCAACTAGCGTTAGTTTTTTACTTGGCTCATCGTAGAAGTTGTTGGCCATTAGGGCCAATGCTTGGTGTGAGTCTTTAACTTGTATGTAGTTAACTCCTGGAGTAAGAGTTGTAGGTATGTTTTCACAAACGATAGATGTACAACCGAGTTCTATGGCTTTAGTGATGTAATCATGACCGTCAACCGTGAACCCTTTAATAGCAACAAAAACAGTGTTGGCTACTGCTTTTCGAGAGTCGAAAACAATAGATTCAATCGCCACATCTGTGCT
>NZ_JBVCPV010000044.1:0-18160 GCF_057456495.1 Lishizhenia sp.
ACACGTGGCTAGAGATACTGCTGTTACTAATGTCTTCATATTTAAAATATATAATTCTTGTACGCCTTAAAGTTAGCGTCTCCTAGTTTATGGATATCGGTTAGTTTGAAAATACTGCTCACACCTTCTTGTTGAAGAACAAAGCCATAGCCCATTATTGCACTAAGATTTTTACCTGATGAGAGTTTGTTGAGCGTTCCAAATTTTAAATCATACACAAATAAGGTGTCATGTTGCTGTTTTGCCGCAAAATAGCCTTTGGTTAGGAACTTTATTTTATCTATTTGTTTCACACTTAAGTAACGCTCCAGTAAATGATGATTTTTTGGAACGTACTCTTCCCAAACAAAGTTTGTGTCTTTTAATAAGTTTCTATACCCAATATTAAATCCTTTTTCTTTTTCTAGAATTGCTGTCCAATACAAAGAAGTTAAAGGCATAGGTTTTACCTCGTGCTGAATAAGTTCTGTTTGAGATTCAGAGACCTTGTGGTAAAGTGTTTCTTTGATAGCCAATGTTATCATTAAGTAGCCACAGGATAAAACAAGACCTATATAATTTAGCCTTCGACGTCTTTTAGATGTTTTGGGTAGACATATTGCCCATAAACATAGCGCAAGAAAGGGGAGGGTGTAGAGGGGGTCAATTACAAATATTGAATTCAAGGCTATTCTATCTTCAAAAGGCCAAAAGAATTGCGTTCCCCATGTAGTAAATGCATCCAGCATAGGGTGCGTTACTGTGCACAGAAAAGCAAGATTGAAAAGTCGAAATAAGCTAATCTTTGTATTGAAAATTTTCTTCAATAAGGGAGCTGTAACTACAGATAGTAATAGGGCGAATACAATAGAGTGGCTAAAGCCCCTATGTGCCAGGTCTTGGTCAATAACCCCATCAATGACATATTTAAGAAATACATCTAAATCTGGAATTGTGCCAAAGATGGCTCCAAGAAGTGGTGCTTTTCTTCCTATCTGTTTTCCTGCTACTGCTTCACCTACAGCAGCGCCTAGAACAATTTGACTTAAAGAATCCAAGTTTTAAAACATATAAGTTAATTCAACTTCAACGTTGTCTTTTAGGGTAATTGCCACCGGGCAGTTTTCACCTGCATTTTTTATTTTCAATTGGGTTTTGTGATCCCAACCGTTTCCTTCAAAGTTTAAATGAATAATAAGTTTTGAAATTCGTCTTGGACCGCTTCCCATTACTTTTGTAATTTCTGCTTCTCCATGTTTGAAATCTATTTCATGGTTGTTGCAAAAGATACCTATTATAGTAAGCATGCATGAGGCATATGAAGTTGCAGCTAAATCTGTCGGTGAAAAAGTGCTTCCTTTACCATTATTGTCTACAGGGGCATCAGTAATAATTTCTGTTCCTGATTTTACATGTGTGCATTTAGTTCTTAAGTCGCCTAAATAACTAACTCTAGAAGTTGTCATAGTAAATACTTTTATTATGCTTAATTTTGTGTTTTATTACGTAGAGGTAAAGATATTATTTTGAACGGATAGCCCTTTTACTTTTTAAGCAAAAGCGGTGAAAATCCATAAAGTAACAAAAATAGATGACGGAAGTATTGGCAAAAGACGGAGAGAAGGTACGCATTAAAAAACCGAAGTGGTTACGCGTTAAATTGCCGACGGGAGAGAATTACAGAAAGGTAAGGTCTCTTGTAGACGAACACAAATTGCATACGATATGTGAAAGTGGTAGTTGTCCGAACATGGGTGAATGTTGGGGAGAAGGAACTGCAACATTCATGATTCTAGGAAATATTTGTACGCGTTCATGTGGTTTCTGTGCTGTTCAAACAGGACGACCAGATGAAGTGGATGAGTTCGAACCAGGTAGAGTAGCCAATTCAGTGAAGTTAATGGGAGTAAAACATGCCGTTTTAACTTCTGTAGATAGAGATGACTTAGCTGATGGAGGTGCGAATATTTGGGCACAAACTGTACGAGCAATTCGTCATCAATCACCAGGAACAACCTTAGAAACACTTATTCCAGACTTCGCTGGAAAGTGGGAAAACTTAAAAATAGTAACGGACGTAGCTCCTGAAATAGTTTCGCACAATTTAGAAACCGTTAGACGCTTAACCAAGCAAGTAAGAATTCAGGCTAAGTACGACAGAAGTTTAGAAGTATTGTTCCGTTTGAAAAAAGCGGGAATGAGAACGAAGTCTGGTGTAATGCTAGGATTGGGTGAGACAGATGAAGAAGTGATTGAAACAATGCAAGACTTGAGAAGTGTTGGATGTGATATTCTTACGTTAGGTCAATACCTACAACCTACACCAAAACATTTACCAGTTGCAGAATTCGTTACTCCTGAGCGTTTCCAAAAATATTATGATTTAGGTATTGAAATGGGCTTTAGGTACGTAGAAAGTGGACCATTAGTGAGGTCTTCTTATCATGCAGAAAAGCATATATTCGATCTCAACGAAAAATAGACATGTAAAGTTTAGAACAATCTTGTGAGAATTGTTGTTTTTTCAAGAACTATGATTCTTTAATTTTACAAGGAGATGCGTTCAAGTTATCCGAAAATTTAATTTCTGTTAAATTAATTATTTGTAACTTGGCGCTTGCTTTAACTATTAATAAAGGAAATAAATAACTTATGAAGCGTAACAAATTGTTATTAGGAACCTTATCTGTAGCTGCAATTGCTTCAGCTGCAATGGTTTGGTATCCTTCTTCTTCGGAGAAAAGTCAATACACCCCGAAGAGTTTACAGTCTTTTGAGTCTTACTCAGCTCTATCTGATAGAGAGGAGTGGTTTAGAGCTCAATTGATAGACCAAGAAACGGGACAAGTTGCAACCCCTGAAAAGATGAGCCAAATTATGGAGCAGTATAAATTTGCTGCTAAGTCAAACGTAATTAAATGGCAAGAGGAAGGTCCTGCAAATGTTGGGGGTAGAACAAGAGCTATCTTAATTGATCACCAAGATGAAAATAACGTTTGGGCAGCTTCAGTTTCTGGAGGTTTATGGTATTCACCTTGGAAGGCGAATTACTGGACGAGAGTTCAAAATTTCCCAGGAACAAATTTTGTTTCTTCTATGGCGCAAGACCAAGCGGGTAACATTTATGTTGCAACTGGTTTAGGGAATTCTTACAGTGAGTCTTTAGGTGGACTTGGTAATGGTCTATGGATGTCACCAGACAAAGGTGCAACATGGAGTTTAGTTCCGGGAACCGATGCTTACAATATTATCTTGGAGGTTGTAGGTTGTGAAAATTCAAATTCAATTTTCTTCACAACTGCTTCTGGATTGAAAAAATATACAGCAGGAGCAACTGCTATTGAATCTGTTGATATTGGTACACCAGGAGCTGTTACTACTTTGAAAATGTCTAAAGATGGGCAAGTAATAATAGTAGCTTCAGGTAGTACAAAAACATATGTATCAACAGATGGAGGGGCAACTTTCCAAGATCGAGCTGGTTCTGGAGCTGGTGAAATTCCACAAATTGGTTTTTCAAGAATCGAATATGCTATTTCTCATTCAAGAGTGAATGGAAATTATAAAGTATACGCTGCTACTACTTCAGGGAACAGTGCTGGGCAGTGGATTTCTGACGATAATGGTATTACTTGGACGCAGCATACGCCTGCAACTTCTACTGATCCATTAGATATTTACTCTGGTCAAGGTATTTACAATTCTACGGTTTCATTTGATCCAACGGATGCAGACAGAGTTATCATTGGTGGTATTGATTTATGGGAATGGGAACAGCAAGTAGCTGCTCCAGCATCTGGATCTTGGGATAAAATCTCAGAGTGGTTCAGATCCCCTCAAGATCCTTTATATGTGCACGCAGATAACCACGAATTAAAGTGGAGTAATTCAAACATTTTATACATTGGTAATGACGGTGGTATTGGAAGATCTAATGATTTAGGAGCTTCATTTACACCTGCTAATAGAGGGTTCAATGCAACGCAGTTTTACGATATTTCTTACGGTGTAGATATGTCTGTAATTGGTGGTTCACAAGACAATGGGTCTTTATACAATGATCATACAAACGCAACGTACCAAGACTTTATTGAATTTTCAGGAGGTGATGGTTTTGATTGTGAAATTTCGAAATTCAACCCTAACGTAGTATTTTCATCATTATACTATAGTGTAATTTATCGTTCAGCAGATAGAGGAGAGTCAGTTGGAGAATTTCCATTAGGTCTTCCTTCTTCAATTTACGGTATGAATGGATTAGGAGGATCAGGTCAACACTATTTCTTTAACACACAAATGTCATTGGCTGAATACTACGATGAGAATTCTGAAGACAGTGTAATCTACGTTCCTTTCCAGAGTTACTCAGCAGGTGATGCGTTAAGAGTTCCTTCTAGAGCTACAGGAGATACAATTGACTACATTACACCAATTGACTTAAGATACGATGATACATTATACTACAACCCGGCGTTAACTGGTGTTGATTATTTAGTGGAGGATTCTGCAGGAAATCAATTCGATTTGGGACAGTATTCTTACACAGCAATTACAGGTTCAGGTTACCCACCTTCAATTGGGGATTCTCTTGAAATTGATTTACCAGCAGGAATTGATACAGTTGTCGTAGAAGACGTTATCGCATATGATCACTACTACGGAAGTAACTCAATTAACCCATCTGAGACATACGACATGGGAATGGATACTATTGCTATTGGAGTAGCTTGGGATACATTAACTGTTCAAGATCCTTTCCAATCTTGGTTCGTATTAGCAACATCGAACAACGGTGGTGAGCTTTGGGGAACAAGAGATGCACTTAGATTTGCTGAAGCAAATCCAAAATGGGTGAGAATTGCCGAAAACTTAGGTTCTGTTCAAGCTGGAATGGATGTTGAATTCTCTGAAGATTTAAACCACATGTTTGTTGCTGCTGGTTCTAAATTAATTAGAGTTGACGGTTTAGGTTCTGTTTATTCATCTGATGATGACTTTGAATTGAAGTGTGATTTAGACGAAGGAGCTACTGCAACATCTGTAGTTCAGTTCTCTGGAGCTAACTCAGTAAGAGGTCTAGGTATTGATCACAAGAACCCAGACGTATTAGTAGTTACTGGTGGAGGTGTGAATAACTCAATTTACAGATCTTCAAACGGTACTTCTGCAACTCCTACATTAACTCAAGTTGGAACAGAAGCAATGCCTATCTATGATGTAGTAGTTGAAAGAAACAATGACCAATTAATTATTGGAGCATCTTACAACGGAGCGATGGTTTCTGAAGATGGTGGTGCTACTTGGTCTGTTGCTGCAGGAGGTAAGGACTTGTTTGAAGGAACACCAGCTTACACAGTTGAGCAAAACTGGAGAGATGAAAACTACTTAGGTGGAAACCCAGGATACGGAGAGATTTACATTGGTACTTTCGGTAGAGGTATCTTCAAAACAACTTCTACAGTTGCAGTTGAAGAAACTACTTCGAATAACCCAATGGAAGAGAAAGTAGAAAAAGATGTATTAACAGTATATCCAAACCCTTCTACTGGAAACGCAACGGTAGTATTGAATGATGTTGAAGCTTCAGATGCTACTATTTACTTCTACAACTTAGCAGGAATAGTTGTTAAAACTGTAGATGCGAAAGGATTAGTAAAAGGAGAAAACAAAGTTAACTTCGACGCAAGTGCATTACCTAACGGTACGTACATTATCAAGGTAGCTGGTCAGTCAGCAACTGGTAAGTTTGTGAAGTTATAATACAATAATTTATTTCCTTAAAAGTCCGGCGTGTTAAGCGTCGGACTTTTTTGTTGCCTAAACTTTAGGTAGGACAGTCTCTTGTTTTTTGAACGATGGTTATGGATAAGCTAGTAGGTTGGCTAGCGGTGTTAGATAATTGATTGGTCGCATTTTTGCCAAGGTTTAATTTGACTTGTTAAGGTCTGTTATTATTGACGGTGGACGATTTGTTAAACATGAGTTCAGGTGTGAAATATAGGTTGTAGATCAACACATCTGAGGATATACTACAAGACCGTTGGTTTGTGTAGGTGGTATAGATAGCTGTACATCAATGAATCAGCGGTGTGTAGCTTTTGGCAAAAATGCGACTAATCAAAATAGATACTTTTAAAGTTTCACTTCAAGTGCATTCATTTAAATTCCGTGCTGGATAGAAATGGTTAGCTTTTTAGTAGGTAAAGCCAGTAAAAACAAACAAAGCCCAAACGACCTTAGAAGTTTGAGCTTTGTTTCAATAGTTTTACGGCTTTATATTCTGAAAACTAGTAATGGATAGCCAGGTTACACGGCCTTATTTAATGCTCCATTTTACGCCAATAAATCCTCGAATTCCTTGGTTGGGCGCATAGACATATGAGGGGTCGAATGTCAGTGCTTCTGGATTGTTCGCAGTGGGTAAGGCATTCCCATTTGCATCGAAACTTACATCTTTATCAAAAGGGTCAAATGCTCGCGCAATACTGTTCGCAGGCGGTGTGAAATTGAGTAAGTTTTTCACTCCTGCATAAATTTCAATGTTTTTAAAGTAAGAGAAATTTAGTTTGATGTTTTGTAAGCTCCAATAGGGAGAGAACTCATCTCTGCTGTCTAAATCGCTCACAAGAGGTAAACGCATAGGTCCGTATAAATTCCCCGTATAATCAATGTTTAAATTCAGTTTAGGAAGAGGTATAGAAAAGGACCATGTTCCGGATACTTTTTCTGTTAACAGTTGATTTTTACGAACACCATTTTCTGTATACGTTACATCTTGTATATTGATTCCAAGTCTTAAGTTTGTTCCATTGGTGAAATGAATTTGACTGTTGAAAGACGCTCCTTGTGAAATAGCATATCCATCTAAGTTAGCATAAATGATTTTGTCTGGATCTGTTTCGTAGTCTGCAATGATTCTATTGGTGAAATAGGTGTAAAAAAGACTCGCATCTACTGTGATTAGCGCTCTTTTATATTTAACGATACTTTGGTCTATGTTAAGGTTGGCATTGTAAGATGTTTCAGGAGCTAATGCTTCTGTGAATTCTACTGTTCTTGCACCTGTTAGGGCTGCGTGGTCTTCCGTAAATACATTTGCAACGCGATATCCATTACCAAGTCCTAGACGGAAAATCGTATTCGTCTTTTTAGAATTCCATTTGTAATTGATACGAGGAGATAAAATATTGCCATGTTTACTGTTATAGTCATAACGGACACCGGCAAGTAAACTATGGTTTTTATTGAATGTAACTTGATCTTGAATAAAAACTCCTGGTAACAGGGTGTGCGTATTTTGTTTCGCTGTCGTTGCTGGAGTATTGTCATCATAATGCGTGTATCTTAAGGCAACGCCACTGAGTAGTTCGTGTTTATCTCCTATTTTACGCGTGTGTATTAATTGACCAAATACGACGTGTTGTTGAGCTTTGTAATGTGTTGTTCCGTAATAAGAATCATGATAGTGCCCGTTAGCGGAAAGTTGAAAGTTGAAATGTTTAGCTTTATCCAATTGATGTTTTGAAAAAGCTTCCCATCTATTGGTGATTATACTCTCTCCGTATATGCTATCGGTACCTCTAAATTCAGGAGCCCAATTCATTTCTCCACCCCATCTGTTTTCGTGAACAACGCGAAGCGCAACACTGTGCATTTTGTTTTTCTTGTTCTTATAGTTTATCGTATTGAATAGTGATACTCTATTGGATAAAGTGACATCCGTAAAATTGTCATTGTTGTTATCTATAGGTACTGAGTAGTTAAAGTAATTGATTCCGAGTAATGCTTGAGCTCTTTGGCCTATTTCGTATTTTGTTGAAAGGTCCAAATTATTCTCTAACCAACTGCTAAGCATATTGTTCATTACAAAGGTTTTGGCGAATGTTGGGTCTTTGGTTATGACGTTAATCATTCCTCCAACAGCTTCAGATCCGTATAGAGTGCTGGCTGGACCTTTGATAATTTCTACACGTTCTATCATAGATTGTGGAATGCCCGATAAACCGTAAACTGTACTCAATCCACTTACAATGGGCATACCATCTATTAGTATCATGGTGTAAGGACCTTCTAATCCGTTAATATGAATATCTCCCGTATTACAAACGTTACAGTTTAATTGTGGACGAACACCGTTTACATTTTGCATCGATTCGAATAGGGAAGGAGTGGGGTTGGCTTCAAAATATTCAGAGGAATATACCTCGACGTTTACGGGGCTATCTTTTTTAGATAAGGGGGTGAGGGTGGCGCTTACTACGACTTCGTCTAAGTCTTGTATAAGTTGTTTTCTTGGTATAAGGATAGTAGTATTTTCGGTTTGTGGGGTATAGAGGAAGTTAGTATCTAAAATTTGTTGATGACGAATGGTAAGTCGTTCTTTTCTCGCACCTGGGAAGTTATGGTTTATTTGACCACTGTCATCCGCAATGATCAGCGTATCTGCGTTGTTCAAGTACACTTTAGCGAAGGAGAGCGGTTCATTCAGGTCGTTAACCAGCGAAATTTGCTGCGCGTTGAGCTGATGGAACGATATTATTAGTAGTATAGAAAATAATATTCTCATGTGTAATTTTATATTTTTACTGTTGCAAATATATAAATTTAGTTTTGTCTAAAAATAGAATTAAGGAACTAAAATTAAATACATAAAAAAAGCCGACACATTTTACATGTATCGGCTTAAGAATATCAATTTAAACAACTTATAGTATGTGTTGTGCTTTGGTTACTATATCAGGAGTAGGATATTTTTTAAGTGCAGAAAAGTCTTCTTTCCAGAAATCCATGTCTAATAGTTGTTTGTTTTTATCAATGGTTAATGTTACCACCACGCGAACATCGTCTTCATCCTTAAATTCAACAGCCATGATATCACCTAAATAGTTTTCGGTATTATCATTGTCAAAGTTTATACTGCCCATTTTGCCACCTTCGTATTCGAAAACTCTTTCCGTATGCGGAAAATCAGCAACGTTTAAGTTTGCAAGTTTCAATAAGTGATGTAGGAGGGTAACTTCCTCTTGACGTATGTTTCTGTATTTATTTTCGTATTCCATGTTAAAATAAAGTTGGGTTGTCGTCGTCAGACTTTTTAGTCATATCCCATTCAACTTCTACACTTCCTTCTTCATTTGAACTTTCTGTAGAAGTTTCTTCCTTCTTCTTTTCTTGTTTTACTTCATCTGGCCAAGGTTCATCTCCTTCAATTTTGTGATCGAGAACAATTTCCTTCACTTTTAGCTTCGTCAACTGATTCCCTTGAGACTTCATACCTTTAACATCAATGAAATCAGCTAAATTCACCTCTCTATCGGGTAGATTCTTCGTTGCTTTTAACAATTTGTTATAGATGATTTTTATTCGTGGCTGATATGCCGTAGAAACTACATCTAAATAAGATCCTTCTGAATCGCTAATGAAAGGAACGCGTTTGTCAGTGGTTACTTCGCATTCAAAACGCTTGACGTAATGGATGTCTTTTTCGCCATCATAGTATACACAAGATAGAGCATGGTTTGGATTCCATTTCTCTATGTGTATCATGTCTTCATCGAAGTGCGTTGATAAGTCGAAATGTGAAAGTCTATACTCTCCATTACTGTAGAGTGTAAGGATTTTATCATCTCCTTTGAAACTACCTAAGAACTTACCTCTTTGCTCGTCATTTAATCTACCTACAACATCATCATACCAAATTTTACGTGCTGCAAGTGTAGATCCACCCACTTCTTTTTGTGTGATTTTAGAAACAATTTCTTTGGTAACGATATTACCTCCGGCACTTCTACCTTTGATCAATAAATCTCCTAAATCTAAATCCCAACGTATACGTTTTAAATGTGGACGCGGTCTTAAATGTACCGTTACGACTTCTCTTTCGCCATTAGGGTGTACTGAGAAATAGAGCATTTTAGAACCTTTCGTTCCTTTGGTTAAATCGTATTCTTTATCTCTTGTGATAGATTTAACGCTGAAGCGTTTCATCATGGTTGGTCCACCAGTACCGTCTTTGTAGAACAAGTGGTAAATGGTGCGCTTGTCTCCACGCTTCCAAACGGCTGCGTGTACAATTCCTTTACCTACGAATTTCTTGTCGGCAATTTTGGTTACCATCATTTTACCTGACTCAAAGAAAATAATGATATCATCAATTTCTGAACAGTCTTGTACAAACTCAGCTCCACGCAAACTATATCCTATAAATCCTTCTTTCTTATCAACGTAGAATTTACGGTTGGCAATAATAACCTTAGAGGCGTTGATGTTATCAAATACTTTGATCTCTGTTTTACGCTCTTTACCTGCAGAGAATTTTTTCTTCAAATCTTTGAAGTAATCTACTGCATGTTCAATAAGGTTATCTAATTTGTGTTGAACATTTTTCAATTCATCTTCCAGACGGTTGATGATTTCATCTGCCTTGAAGCTATCGAATTTAGAAATACGCTTAATTCTAATTTCTGTTAAGCGTACGATATCCTCTTCTGTAACTTCTCTTTTTAAATGCTTGATGTGTGGTTTTAAACCTTTGTCTATTGCTCCAATTACGCCTTCCCAAGTTTCCTCTTCCTCAATTAAACGGTAAATACGTTTTTCGATGAAGATTTTCTCAAGAGAACTAAAGTGCCACTGTTCTTCAAGTTCACCTTTCTTAATTTCTAACTCTAATTTTAAGAGTTGAACGGTGTTGTCTGTATTGGTTTTAAGAATTTGTGTAACTCCTAAAAATTTTGGAGTGTCTTTATCAATTACAGACGAGTTAGGAGAAATAGAGACTTCACAATCTGTAAAGGCGTAAAGTGCATCTATTAATTTATCAGGACTCACACCACTTGGTAGATGAATCATGATTTCAGCATCTTGTGCTGTGTTATCTTCTATTTTCTTGATTTTGATTTTCCCCTTATCATTGGCTTTAAGGATGGATTCAATCAAAGAAGTTGTAGTAGTACCAAAAGGGATCTCGTTAATCGTTAAGGTTTTCTTGTCTACCTTATTGATTTTAGCACGAACCCTTACTTTTCCTCCACGCAAACCATCGTTGTAGTTAGTAAAGTCGGCCATACCTCCATTGGGGAAGTCTGGATAGAACTCTACTTTTCTACCGCGTAAATGGTTGATTGAATTATCAATTAATTCAATAAAGTTGTGCGGAAGAATTTTACACGCCATACCTACGGCAATACCCTCGGCCCCTTGTGCCAGTAGCAGTGGGAATTTGATGGGTAAATTCTCCGGTTCCTTGTTACGGCCATCATAACTAGATAGCCAATTGGTTGTTTTAGGGTTAAATACAACGTGGTTGGCAAACTTAGAAAGTCTCGCCTCAATATATCTGGCTGCTGCCGCTGAGTCACCCGTTAAGGTGTTACCCCAGTTACCTTGACAATCAATCAATAAATCTTTTTGTCCTAACTGCACCAAAGCATCACCAATAGAAGCATCCCCGTGTGGGTGATATTTCATGGTGTTACCAATGATGTTCGCTACCTTGTTGTAACGGCCATCATCCATTTCCTTCATGGAGTGCAAAATCCTACGTTGTACGGGTTTCATACCATCGTACAATCCAGGAACGGCTCTTTCTAAAATTACGTAAGATGCGTAATCCAAGAACCAATTTTCGTAGAGTCCACTTAAAGGAACAATTTTATCATCAAGCTCTCTACCGTTATCATCAGGTTCAGGATTCCCCTCAGGGTTCATATCCTTGTTTTCTTCTTCGTCGTGTGGAGTGTTATTTTCTTCTGACATAATTTTACGAAGCTTTTTCTATCGTTTCTTCAATCTCTGCTTTGATTTCTTCCTCTAAGTCTTTTTCCACTCTAAGGTTGTCCATGATAAACTCCTGACGAGTTGGAGTGTTTTTTCCCATGTAGAAGCTCAAAGTTTCTTCAATTGAAGCATGCTTAGTGAGTAGTACAGGTTCAAGACGAATATCTTCTCCGATGAAGTTTTTAAATTCATCCGGTGAAATTTCCCCCAAACCTTTAAATCGTGTGATTTCGGCATTCTTACCCAATTTGGCAATGGCATCTTTACGCTCATCCTCTGAGTAACAATACTTGGTTGTCTTCTTGTTTCTTACCCTAAACAATGGAGTTTGTAGCACGTAGACGTGATTTCTTTTTACCAAATCAGGGAAGAATTGTAAGAAGAAAGTCAAGAGCAACATACGGATGTGCATACCATCGACATCGGCATCGGTAGCGATTACGATTTTGTTGTAACGTAAATTATCCATATCATCTTCTATATCGAGGGCTGCTTGTATGAGGTTAAATTCCTCATTTTCATACACCACTTTTTTGGTTAATCCATAAGAATTTAAAGGCTTTCCACGCAAACTAAATACAGCTTGTGTGTTTACATCTCTCGATTTTGTAATGGAACCAGATGCAGAGTCACCCTCGGTAATGAACAGGGTTGTTTCCTCTCTTCTGTCTTTTTTAAGATCTGTAAGGTGAACTCTACAGTCTCTTAATTTTTTATTGTGAAGTGAAGCTTTCTTTGCACGATCTCTAGCGAGTTTACGTATTCCAGAAAGTTCTTTTCTTTCTTTTTCAGATTGTTTAATTTTCTTTTCAAGAATGTCTGCCACCTGCGGATTCTTGTGTAAGAAGTTATCCAGTTTTACTTTCAAGAAATCATTCACGAACGTACGCATGGTTTTACCACCGGGTTCAACTTCTAAAGACCCTAATTTGGTTTTGGTCTGCGATTCAAAGACAGGCTCCATTACTTTAACAGAAATGGCAGCAACAATGGATTGACGAATGTCCGAAGACTCGTAATTTTTCCCATAGAAATCTTTGATCACTTTAGCGACAGCTTCTCTAAAAGCACTTTGGTGCGTACCACCTTGTGTGGTGTGCTGACCGTTTACGAAAGAATAATAATCCTCTCCGTAGGTTTTACCGTGTGTAAATGCAACTTCAATATCATCACCTTCTAAGTGAATGATAGGGTAGAGTGGATCACCGTCCATGTTGTTCTCCAACAAGTCTTGTAAACCATTCTTTGATTGATATTTGTTCCCGTTAAAATGAATGGCTAAACCTCTGTTCAAATAACAGTAGTTCCAAATCATTTTTTCTAGGTAAGGAATTTTATAAGCAAACTTTTTAAAGACTTTTTCATCCGGATAAAACTCAACGTAAGTACCGTTCTTTTCGTCCGTTTTTTCAACTTTGGTTTCTTCTATGAGTTCTCCACGAGAAAAAGTTGCACCCTTCTTTTCACCCTCTCTCACAGCATAGACCATGAAATGGCTACTCAAAGCATTCACGGCTTTTGTACCCACACCGTTTAATCCCACAGATTTCTTAAAGGCTTTTGAATCGTATTTACCTCCTGTGTTCATTTTAGAAACAACATCAACAACTTTTCCCAATGGAATACCTCGACCGTAATCTCGAACTGAAACTAAACCGTCTTTCAGCTTGATTTCAATTTTTCTTCCATTCCCCATTACAAACTCGTCAATACAATTGTCGAGCACCTCTTTGGCGAGAATGTAAATACCATCGTCGGCACTAGAACCATCTCCTAGTTTACCGATGTACATTCCGGGTCTAAGTCTAATGTGTTCTTTCCAATCGAGTGATCGTATGTTGTCTTCGGTATATTTGCTTTCTTCCTCCATGTGTTGCTTTATTCTGGGTAACAAACAAATATAATGAAATGAAGGGCTTTTTCTAGCTTAAGTTGTTAAAGGTTATACACGGTGTCGTGTGGATAGCTTTTTTTAGCTATAACCCCAGTAAAATATAAGCTTAAGCTCTGTTTGTAACCCGAAAATATTCGTTCGAATTGTCGGTCTAAATTACTCCCTTGATTCTTTTCTTTAAGAACTTAAAAATCTCTTGTAAGAAATTGCTATTTTCGTTTTATGCACAAATTTTCAGCCCTTATAATCGTCAGTTGTTTAGTCCTTTTTTCTTGTCAAGTAAAAAAAGAGAAAAAAGAAACCAAAACAGGCTCAATGGGAGATAAATACGTCACAACATTGGAGTATAGAAGTATGACGCTATGGGAAGATTTGAAAAGGGGAGGTTCTGACATTTCCTTAGACGGAGGAGAATCTTTTCAAGACCTGGAAAGAGGAATTCGTTTTTCGTGTGACGAGATATATGACATTGATCAGGAATATTACAAAGAAACCTATCCCGAAATATCTGGAAAGGATGATGGTCAATTCATGTTGAATGTTGCTGTTCATTTGAAGCGAGCGGCTATGTACGCTAATCAAGTAAGTGTAGAGCAAGAGGTTAAGGGCAGATATGGAACGGATGTGCGGTATATAATAGTGAGAGGTAAAGAGAATTCATACAGCGACAATTTGTGTTTTATCTATGCAACTTCCTTAGAGGATAAGCACGTTTGCTTGTTTCAATTCGTTTGTAAAGAGAACGATTTAAAGTATTATTTTCAGGAGTTTATGGATTGTTTAGCTTCCATTAGACGATAGATATGGAAAGGTTTGTACATCAATTGAAGAGTGCCCTAGAGGTATTACCCGGCGAAGATGCCCATGAACTTATGATGCCTAGAAAAAGGGCAGAAAGTGTTCGGCAATTGAGGAGGGATAATGATTTTAGGGAAAGTGCAGTAGCCATTATCTTATTTGAAAAGCAACGTCAATTGCACTTTACTTTAATTCAACGGCCCAATTATAATGGTGCCCACAGTGGACAAGTAGCCTTCCCAGGAGGTAAACAAGATAAAACCGATGTATCTCTCATTCATACGGCAAAACGCGAAAGTAGAGAAGAAATAGGGGTGAGGGAAGAAGATCTCAACGAAGTTGGAGCACTTACCCCAATTTATATTCCCGTGAGTAAGTTTAAAGTGAGTCCTTTTATTTTTTGGTGGGAGGGAAGTTATGAATTTGTAGCAGACGAACGTGAGGTAGATGAAATTCTAGTAGTTCCCTTACGTGATTTACTCGAAGAACATAGAATTAAAAAATCGCAATTTAAAGTAGGAGGTGGTATTACCCTTAAGGATATTCCGTTTTTTGACTTAGCGGATAAACGTGTATGGGGAGCTACGGCCATCATATTGTCCGAATTTAGAGCAGTTTTACAACATCTTTCTCTCTAGATTTATTCCAACTTACTGTTTTTTATTCAACAATATTTTATTTTCGCGACATGGAAGATACTAGAAAGCACATCGAAGTTTGTTTTACACCAGGTGAATATGAATATTTCAAGAACGAATATGAAATAGTAGTAGTGATTGATGTATTGAGGGCGACCTCAGCAATTTGTTCGGCGTTTAATAATGGCGTGAGTGCTTTAATTCCTGTTCCAACTGTTGAAGAAGCGAGAGAATATCAAGCAAAAGGTTACCTAGTAGGCGCCGAAAGAAAAGGTCAAATCGTAGAAGGTTTTGACTTTGGAAATTCTCCCTACAGCTATATGAAAGAAGAATTGAAGGGAAAGGAAGTGGTATTGTCAACCACGAATGGAACTAAAGCTATTAATATTGCTAAAGATGCTGATACTGTTGTGATAGGGGCCTTGTCTAACCTCGATGCACTTTGTGCTTGGTTGATTGAGCAGGATAAAAATGTACTCTGTCTTTGTTCAGGATGGCAAGATAAATTCAACTTAGAGGACACCATTTGTGCAGGAGCCATTATGGAGCAGTTAATTGCAACAGGAAAATATACTTCTGATGAAGACTCTAGTATAGCCGCAAAATATTTGTATCTTTCTGCTAAAGACAACTACATGGGGTACTTAAAATCAAGTTCTCACCGTAGAAGACTAAAAAACCTAAATCTCAACGAGGATATCAAGTACTGTTTAACACCCAACCAAACAGATGTGATTCCGATATTAAAGAATGGTAAATTGGTTAAGATATAGCCTGTTATTCTTAGGGTTAAGCTTCTTATTTAGCTTTGCCCAAACTTCTTATTGGGGATTTTATGGACATAAAAAGATCAATCGATTAGCTGTTTTTGCTGTTCCTAAAGATCTGTTTTACCTGTATAAACACAACATTGAGTTTATTACCGAACATGCAGTTGATCCTGATAAAAGGCGTTATGCTGTAAATGGTGAAGCTCCAAAGCACTTTATAGATATAGATCATTATCAGGTTGGAGATAGTTCTGCTTTTGATGTAATGCCGAGGTATTGGAAGGACGCCGTCAATAAATTTTCTGAAGATACTTTAGAAGCATATGGCATAGTACCCTGGCATGTGTTGGCGATGAAAAGTAAGTTAACCAATGCCTTTCTGAACAAAGACCTTTCTCGTATTGTAAAGTTGAGTGCAGATATAGGACATTACATAGCCGATGCCCATGTGCCTTTGCATACCACGGAGAATTATAATGGACAACTTACCGGGCAGAAGGGAATTCATGCTTTTTGGGAAAGTCGCTTACCAGAGTTGTATGCCAATAAATACGATTTTTGGGTGGGCCAAGCTCAATATATCAGTGATCCCAATACTTTTATTTGGGAAGCCATAGAGTCTTCTCATTTAGCTTTGGATAGTGTTTTGTTGATAGAGAAAAAACTCACAGAAGAATTTGGGGAGCGACGTAAATATAGTTTTGAGCAACGCGGTAATCAAACGGTTAAAGTATATAGTAAGGAATTTAGTGAAGCCTATCATTCCGCATTAAATGGAATGGTAGAACGTAGAATGCGAAAAGCAATTATTGCTGTTGCAAGTTTTTGGTATACAGCTTGGGTAGATGGAGGTCAGCCAGAAGTTCGTGAGTTATTAGCGGATACAACAATTCGAATTATCCCAGATCAAATTGAGGATTCTGGTGTTGTAGATAGTTTAAGAATACATGAGCATAACTAAAAAAAGTAACCTATTTAGGCTACTTTTTAATGATTTAGAGGGTGTTGTAACAGTAATATTTTATAAGTAATCTTCTTTTTTATTTTAACGATCTAAATATAGGTAGAGCCCCTGAGAGGCATCTCACTACTTTTCTTAAATGCTTTGTATAATTTTTTAACGGTAGAATTAAATTCATGTAGGTAGCAAAAAAAAAGTAACTCATGGTTACTTTTTTCAATTTGGGTGATTAGTGCAGGTGCACCGCTCTAGCGTTATATCTACAAAGCTAATGAAAATACCTTTTAAACTAAAATTTTAGTTTTCAAAAAGAGTGTTTAGATTTCTAAACGGTTAAAAATATTCAGCTAGGAAATGTTTAAAATCATCTCTTCTAGATCTTGCAATAGGCAATGTTTCACCACTCGTTAATAAAAGACTGCTCTTATCTCTTGAAACAGATTCTATGTAATCACCATTTACAAGAAAGCTTTTATGAACTCTGAAAAAAGAAGAGAAGTTCTTAAGTTTTTCTTCGATGTAATTCAGAGGTTTACTCAAGTACTCTTCACCATTGTCCTTTAAATAGATTTTACAATAAGCCCCGTCAGCTTGAGCGAATAAAATACGTTGTGTTTCAATGATTTTATAATCAGAATTGTAGGGGATGGATATTTTACCAAGTTCAGAATTTTTGTTTTGCATTAAACGCATCACTTTTTCTGTTGCTTGAATAAGTTTTTCTTCTTCTATTGGTTTTAAAATATAGTGTTTTGCACCTACCTCAAATGCTTTAATGGCGTATTGTTCATAGGCCGTTACAAAAATGATGTTTAGCTTATTGTGGTCTAGTTGTTCAAATATGTCAAAGCTATTTTTATCTTTCAGCTGTATGTCTAAAAAGATAAGGTCAGGCTTCTCTTCTTGAATAACGGTTATGGCTTCTTTTAGGTTAGAAGCTTCGCGTGTAAATTCAAAGGTTGGAAAATTTTCAGAGACTATCTTCCGAATTATTCTTCTTGCCAAAAGTTCGTCGTCTACGATTAGAATTTTCATAATTATTTTAAAATAGGGATGAAGAGTTTTACAAGAGTTCCATTGTACAATTTTTCAATTTCAACTTTGTACAATTCATAAGTGTTCAAGGTATTGTAGTTTTTCAATCTAGATTTGGTAATGCCTACGGCATTTTTTTCCGTTGATTTATTAAGTCTTGCAACTACATCTTCTGAACTTATTCCTGTATTAAAAATTTTCACTTCTATGATTTGATCGTTTAGTTTTTCGATATCTATTTGTATTCTTGAGTTTTTATCATCATGATTTAAGCCATGAATAATCGCATTTTCTACGAAGGGTTGAA
>NZ_JBVCPV010000045.1:0-18151 GCF_057456495.1 Lishizhenia sp.
TAAGTAGGCCAAAACCTTTTGGTTGCTGCGCTTTGTTTTTAAAATTCTATCCCATGCTTGGTCTCTCTGTTGTTGCGCAATAAATCGGTTGACTTTTTCTGCAATGGGATTTTTATGGGTGAAAATTATACAGCTATCATTGAAGGCAACCCCCATATCTTCCCTTTCCCAGAGGTAAACCGCAAAGTTCTGAATACTGTCTTGCTGAATAACCACATCCTTGAACCATACATCCATTTGCTCTTGTATGTTGCGTGGAGAGTTGATCTCTACGTATGCAGTGACACGTTTAAAATCTGAAACAATGAATACACTGTCATTTTTAAAGTCGAGAAGTTGAGCAATATTGACTTTTAGTAAAAAGGGACGAAGACTCGGGAGACTGTTGAGTATTTGACTCCCGAGTATTTCTTCTTGTAATTCGCTGGTATGAACTAAAGCACACACATCACCACCCTCTATTCTTGATGAGAATGGAAGTTCATTTGATTTATTTCCACAGGCACTCAAAACAAGTAGAACTGCGGAAAATAGAATGTATATGTGCTTTTTCATAGGTTACTTGTTATTCTTGTAAAATAGTTCAATAAGGTTCAATGCTCCGTATACTCCGTTTTGTGACTCCGATTTCATGTCGTAGTTTAAATTCAACTTAGCCTCTCCTTTTTCTATGGTCTGGGTTAAAGTTAAAACTCCTAAATAAGGGGTGTATTGCATCATTTCTAAGTGGGCTTCATCTCCCATCATTTCTAAAGGTACACTTTGAATTACAGCTCCGTAATCCATTTTAGCATAAAGTCCTTTCACTTTTTTCAAGGATTTGATTTCTGATTTTACCAATCCATTTTCTTTGCCATATCCATTAGCGAAAGTTGTAACGTGAGCAATATCGTTAGACGCTAGAATGAATTCTCCTTTCAAACGCACATAAACTTTAGGCATACTTGGAGATGAAATTACATAGTAATCTTCTTCTTTTTCTATGTACTCACCAAAAGTTGATGTTAAGTAGTTCAATGTTTTCTCTAAGAAAGTGACATCTTCTGTATGCATGGCTAGCGAAAAGCTAGGTAGTTTTTCCAACCTATCTTCTACGGTACGAATAGAATTAAAATCCTCATCATAAGTATAGCGTACGCGTTGTACTTTTTGCTCGGTAAACCCATTGTAAGAAAAGACTAATTCAGAAGGGAAAGCAGTGTAAAAAGCTTCCATATCCATGAAGTTGTCCAAGGCATACCAAATGTAAGCCACACTCTTTTCAGCAGGGTCTTCAGAATTTTCTAAATCAGGAATGAGTTGAGCTTTTATTGCTTCGTAAGTTTCGTAACTGTTGTTGTTGAGCAATACATATCCTTTTGATTTACCAGGGATATAATTCAAGAGTTTTTTCTCCATCTTGTCATACTCAATTAAACCTGCAATTTCTTTAAAAATTCCATTGTAATTAACCGTCGTATTTAAGGCATAACCATCTTCAGTAAAGTCAAAAGAAGCATAAACTTCGTTCCCTTCACTCATTTTAATCAGCTTTTCTAAAAGCTCTCTTGGCATGTTCAACTGACGTGCCATGTAAGGAGTAAGGTTTTCTATTTGAGGGAATTTTTGAAGCAGGTAAAAGTTTGCATCTTTTTCAGCATTTAAATGATTCAATGCTCTTCCATTGAATTGATTCCCAGATTTTATTTCTTCGGCCGTTTTATTTAAAGCCTCTTTTTGCCAAGCTCTACGTAAACTATCTTGGTAATCGTAAAAATTAGGATGGGTAGGTAAAACAGGGTGTATTTCTCCAACCACTTCAGTTTCTTCTTCAACTACTTCTTCTTCTACGGTAGGACCAACTTCACTGTTTTCTTCATCATAAGCGGGTGCCTCTTGGACTTCTTCTACAATCTCGATTTCGTAGTCGTATCCATAATCATAGTAATAATCCTTATCCCAACCGTTGGCGTCGAATACACTGTCACTAAAGGTTCTTATTTTTAATTCATCAGTTTGCGCGGTCATCATGGTTAAAGTGTTGTTTTGATACACGTAAACCATATGCCTTTGTAGGGCAACACCTTCTGCTTTTAAATCGAATAAAACTTTTTCAGAGAGGTTGACATTCATGAAAAAATCATCGAGGTTATTAATCGCAAAGTTGAACCCTATTCTTGGAGTATTTTCCTCCATAACCACAAATTGAGTAAAGCTTTGATTTAAATCTAACCCTAATGCACTTATTTGTGTTGTGCGACCGTTGGAAATTTCTTTGGCCATATCCTGCATGAAAGTGTAACTGTCTAAGGTTTCTAGACTGACTTTTTGCAACAGATTTCCCGTGTTTATTTTGTAAACTAGGTTGGCATTTTGTGGAATATATCCAGAAGTTGCTACTTGCGCATATCCTCCGATAGCACTTAAAAGAGCAAGTGCTAATACTTTAATTTTCATGGGTGTGTTTTTTAGAATCTTTAAAATTAAGATTTCTTCATTAATTCAAAGGTGATTATATGTTAAAGCTAGACGAATACAAGGATATGTTGAGGAAGTATCACCCAGAAAGGTGGAGAATAATTAAATTAGAGGCATGCACACAATAGAATCGAAATTACCCCATGTGGGAACAACTATATTTACGCAAATGTCGCAACTGGCCAATGAGGTGAATGCGATTAACTTGTCTCAGGGATTTCCCAACTTTAAAATAAATCCGAAGTTGGAGGATATTATGGCCAAGTTGGTGAGAACCAATGCGCATCAATATTTACCCATGATGGGTTACAACCCTTTGCGTAGCGCCGTTGCCGATAAAATTAAATTGCATTACGGTCGTCAGGTAGATTTTGAAAAAGAAATCTTGGTTACTGCTGGTGCAACACAAGGAATTTTTACGACGATTCAGGCCTTAGTTCACAGGGGAGATGAGGTAGTGGTGATAGACCCTTCCTACGATTGTTATGCACCAGCTGTTGAATTAGTAGGTGCAAAGCCGGTTCATGTAAACATGGAAAAAGGTTTTCGCATCGATTGGAATAAAATTGAAGCGGCTGTTAATGAAAAAACACGCATGCTGATCATTAATAATCCACACAACCCTACGGGGATGATGTTTGATCTGAAAGATATAGAGGCCTTGGAAGTGATCATGGATAAGTACCCTGAGCTCCTTTTACTTTCCGATGAGGTATATGAGTTTATTCATTTTGAGAAGGAGTTTATTTCCATCAATAGTCGAGAGAACATTAGAGAAAGAGCCATTATCATTTCTTCTTTTGGAAAGACTTTTCATATTACAGGGTGGAAATTGGGGTATTTGGTAGCGCCTGACTACTTGTTGCAAGAGATTAAAAAAGTGCATCAATATTTAGTGTTTTGTGTCAATAGTTTTGGACAATTGGCTTTGGCCGAATACTTACCCCAAACGGATTTGAATGAATTGAGTAGTTTCTATCAGCAGAAAAAGGATTTCTTTACTTCGGCCATGAAAGATTCTAAGTTTGAATTATTACCGTCTTACGGCTCTTACTTCGTAACGGCTAATTATAGTGCGATTTCAGATTTAGACGACGTTAGTTTTTCCAAATGGTTAACCACAGAAAAGGGGGTAGCTGTTATACCAACATCCGTTTTTAATGCCAATAAAAGAGACGATAAAGTAGTGCGTTTTTGTTTTGCGAAAACAGAAGATACTTTACAACAAGCAACAGAATTACTATGCAAAATTTAAAAATAGCAGCCCTTCAAGCCCATCAAGTTTGGGAGCGTAAACGTGAGAATTTGAAACACTTTGAACTCTTACTTTTGAATTTGGACGAAGATGTGGATATACTGCTCTTACCAGAGATGTTCCATACGGGTTTTACTATGAATGTAGAAGAACTTGGAGAGACTATGGAAGAATCTATGGGTATCAATTGGTTGCGTAAAATTGCGGAAGAAAAAAACTGCGCAGTATGTACTTCACTCATCGTGCGCGAACTCGATTATTATTACAACCGCTTGGTCTTTATAACTCCCGACCACAAACTCTTTCATTACGATAAAAACCAACTTTTTACTCTGGCCGAAGAGGATCATTACTTTACTCCTGGAAGTCACAATAAAATTGTAGAATTCAAAGGTTGGAAGATTAACCTGCAAGTTTGTTATGATTTACGTTTCCCAGAAAATGTGAGGAATAAAGTACAAGAAGATGGTTCATTTATGTACGATGCTTTGATTTATGTGGCCAATTGGCCAGAAAGAAGGGTGCACCATTGGAAAACTCTGTTGCAAGCTCGTGCAATAGAAAATCAGGTTTATGTGGCAGGGTGTAACCGCGTAGGTAAGGACGATAATGAAATTACTTACAGTGGTGACTCAATGTTGGTGAATGCCCTGGGAGAAGTTGAAGCTACTGGGAATGAAGAGGAGATTCTTTACAGTTTTTGGAATTGGGAAGCGCTTTCTGTAACCCGTGATCGTTTGGCTTTTTTGAAAGATAGAACGAGGTGATAAATTTGAAATTCGAGCTTTGAAATTGATATCCTTTTGTTGAAGGGTGAAATTTAAATATGGTTATCGAGCGGAGTCGAGATGAGCTGACTTTGAAGGCACTCCTTGTAATATTTCTTACCCAGAGATTTATTAATACGATACTCTTAATTCTGCATTCATAACTCCTAATTCTTAATTAGTATGTGGTTATCTTTCGGTTGGTTGGGGTTGTTTGGTATAACCTTTTTGTCGGCTACCTTGTTGCCTTTTTCTTCGGAAGTGGTGCTTTTGCTGTTTTTAAGTGAAGGTTATGATCCCTTGACCGCCTTATTTGTGGCAACTCTTGGGAATTCCTTAGGGGGAGCTACTAATTACTACATCGGTGCATGGGGGAGTAGTAAACTACAAAAACGCTTTGGGAGTGAGAACAAGTACAAGGCGAGGTGGCAAGTGCATATTCAACGTTATGGAACCTTTACGGCGTGGTTGGCTTGGGCACCTTTTATTGGAGATTTTATCATGCTTTTATTGGGTGTGGTTCGCGCCAATAAATATTGGTCCTTCTTATACATGACCCTTGGTAAATTCCTACGGTATTACGTGGTGATATTTGTATATGAGAATTGGTAGAAACAGCATGGAGGATTCAAAAAATTAAGGATTTTAATTTGTCTTGGTATCAAGAAACATGGATATCTAGCTTCTCATTAAAAGAAGGCTCTAACCTCAACACCTCCAGCATGAATGGTGCGATTTGACTCGGATTTACGGCCATTGTATTGTAGGCTGATTTGTAAATTTTTAGAAATACTGCGTTGGTAATTAACATTCCAAGTATAGTTTTGTCCAGGCTTTAAAGATTCTAACATTTCAAAGGCGATTGCATTGTTGGTTGAACCTTCATAGTTGATACGTACAAAGTTGAATTTTGCTTGTAAACTACCTTTTTCAGCTTGATTTAGTTTCATGTCTATTCCTAAATCCATAATCTTAGAAGTTTCTCCTCCGTAAATTACCTTGTTGTATTTGTTTTCGAATCGCGTTTCAAAACTTAAGCGGAAAGTTGTGGAGGGTTGATAACTCAAAGAGGGTGCAAATTTGTCGTAGACGATATCGTAATTCCTACCACTTGTATAGTCGGCCAAGGCTAATTTTTGACCAAATTCGGATTCTAATTTCAAAGTAAACTTACGTTTGATATTCCAACGTGCATTCACCTGATGATAAGTACTGTTTCGCGCATCGAAACCATTGGCCAAAAGTGTTTTGTTTTCTAAACGTTGAAAAGTATAATCTGCACCAAAGATTGTATTGGTACGGTTAAAGTAAATGGTGTTTCTTACCGTAGAACCTAAGCTAATTAAACTTGTATCAGCAATTTGTCTCTCTAAAGGATTGTAGAAGTTTTCATCCAAATCACTGCTTTTTTGTAGAATTCTAAACCGTGTTTGATTGGAGAAGCGGGAAAGGAAACGTAAGGCTCCTTTTTTATTGGCCCATAATCGCTCTGGTCGCCAAAAGAAACTCTGGTTAAACTCATTGCTGTAGGTTTTTACATATTGGTCGCTGGGTGTAAATACACGTATATATTCTGCCTGGTCTTGGTATTGTGCAATTTCAAATTCATTTAAGTCTTTGATGCCATCATTATTGTAATCTATCCAAGTATATACACCCTGACCAGCATTTACCTGTATGTACAAAAACTCCTTTTTTAATTCTAAACCAGATCCAATTTCATAAAAGGTATTGGCACTCAGGGCTCTTTTCCAGAGGTTGAGTCTGTAATCTATCCTTCCCACCAAATTATTCTCGGCTTGGGCATTGATGATGTTCTTGTTTCTAATATTCAGGTTTCTGTAACTTCCCAATACTTCTAATTGAGAATGTTTGTTGGTGCGCCAGTTGTAAGAAGCTCCGGTACTTCTGGCAAAGGCAGCTGGTAATAGCTTAATACTGTCGCTTCGTCTATCGTAACGCTCTCTGTAGAAGATTTGGAATCCATTCTTTGCAGTGTCTGATTCGCCTACATAGAATTGCCAATCATACCACTCATAACTGCTTGTGCGTATACTGTCTTTGTTGGTGTAGAATTGATTGAATTCGTGATCGTCTATAAATCCAATTTTAAAATAACGGAAAGATTTACTCAAGTTGATTTTATGCCTGAAATAATCATTGGTATTCAAGGCATCTGATTTCAGGTAGCTGGCATCCCAATTGGCGTTAAAACCTTTGTTGTTCCACTTTCCTTTCGACTGTAAACGTTGCCCTCTATAATCCTTACCAATGTTCAAGGATTGGAAGGCCGTTTTAAATTCACCTTTGCTTTGGTGTACAAAATTTGCACTCAGGTTACTCACCAATTGTTGACCCAAATAGCTTTGGTTTCTTACGTTCCAATCTCTGTCGAACTCTACATCTCTGTACCATTGAATAGGGTTGTAGTTTTTCGTTCTATATTCTACCATTCCCTCGTTTACCATGCGCCATAATCCGGAACTGTCTTTGCTCAAATCAAAATCTCCGATAAGCTTGGCATAGGTACCAAAGGCATTGTCGTTCTCTTTGTCAATTCTAGAAAAGGTATTGATGTCGTTCTTGGTAGTACTCAACTCCGTTTCTACACTAAAGTTTTTGTTGATACGGTAGCGTGCACCAGAACTGATCATGTTTTGCTGTTTGGCAGGAATGAGAATGCGTGAGGGACTGTAGTCTCCTTGTGGAATACCTCCTACGGGAGCCACCCATCTATAGATTTTACCCAGGGCAGTGTATTGATCAAAGACATAATTTCCTTGGTTGGGCCCAACATAGGCAAAGCTTGCTGTGTAATGTGCTTCATTGGGATTGACAGAATACACCAACACGGAGTCAATACCCAAACTGTCTTTGAGAGCATAGAGTACGCGCTGTTCGCTAAAGGCAACACTATCTATAGAAGAGGTTCTGGCCCCCGTTAAACTATCTCCCACACTGGCTAAAAGTTGTTTGTCTGCAAAAGATAATTGCTGCTGCAGATTTTGGTTTTTAGCATCCTGCTCACTGTAAGCATTGAACCAATAATCCAATTTTTGACTTTCATAAGTCAAGGAAGTTTGAAACAGAGAACGGGCATAATTCTGATCTGAATACTGAAATTCCACGATGATACGAACGTCTTTGGTGATGAAATTTCTAGAGGTAAATGTTAGTTCGGCAGTATTGTAGTTTATGGTGTAGTCGAACTCCTGTCCTCGTTCTAGTAATTTTCCATCGAGGTATACTTTTTCTGTACCAGAAAGCACGATAATAAAGGGTTCATTTTCATTTCCGCGCAAACGATATGGACCTTGGTTTCCTTCAACACCTTGGATAATGTTTCGGGCAAATTTACCTTTTGAAAGTGCTCCAGAGCCTTGCACAGTCCATTGGGTGTTTTCTTTGTTAGACCAAGAATATTGTCCGTATAGCCCCTGTGCTCTTTTGTTGTAATTCATGAAGTAGCCCGTTGGCTTTTTAACCCAGAAATCACCTGCGATAAGTTTTACTTTTTCATTGTATACTTGAATGAAAATTTGATCGAATTCTTGCAATTTGTTAGTGTTGCCATCCGGTTGAATGGGAATGTTGTCATCTGAAACTGAAGCCAGTATTTTTAAATTCGGAGCTAGATCTCCTGAAAGTTGCAGGTTAAGGGTAGAATTGACCGATAGATCTTGGTTGTTTCCAAAGGCTATCCCCCTAGAAATACTTCCTGACTTCTGTATCCCTGATCCAAATATATCTTGTGTGTTATTCTCAGCTGTATAGAAAAAATCTTCTTGTCTTTGCTTGTTATTTGCCCTATAGATGATGGAAGTGTCTTTGTTTTGCAGGCTTTGAGAAAAGCTTACGTCAAAGGTTCTATACTTGACTTTTAAACTATCGGAGCAAGACGAGAAATACACGAATTTAGCCCCCATTGCATCTAAATAATAATCGCTTTTAGGGAGAAGATCTTGTCCGCAAAATACCTGGAAACTACTGTTGTAAATACTCAAACTGTCTAACACTAAAGTATCAGATTTTGCAGGGATTTTATAGCTGCGTAAATTGGAGGTTTGTCCATAGAGTATACTTCCTGAAAGGAGAAAGCATAGGCTAAAAAGAAGTATGGACATCCAATTTTTCATCAACGCTAAGTTATAACGAAAAGTTAATGATTTTGTTTTGGTAGATTTCAACTCAATTGCGGACGATCAAACAGGGACAAAAATGACAGCTCCTTAAGCATTTAGGTTAGTAGTGCTTATGGAAAGTTTACGACCGGCGGAAGTGGAGTTGCCATTTAGCAATACTTGCGTGAAGGTTTGAGGACTATAATGGTTTGCCCGGCCCCGCCAAGTTTCTTGGTAGAGGGGTTTGCCAGCTCTAGGACTTAACAATTCCAGGGGTTAAAGCAAAAAAAAGAGGAGCTTTTCAGCCCCTCTTAATTTATAAATTTCTATTGCAATACCAGTCGTTGTATACCGCGCTGTTCGCCTTGCTGAACTTCGACCATATAAACTCCTTTAGCGTGTTGTGAAAGGTTAAAAGAGATAGTTACCTCTGAACTTTGAATGGTTTGAATATGTTCACCCAAAGCATTGTAAATGGTAATTGTCTTCTCTTCGTTGATTTCACCTACCTTAATTTCGAAGTTACCCGTACTTGGATTTGGATAAATTTCGAACTGAATTTGAGGAGCTTTTTCATCAAATAATCCAACGTTTGATGCGAGTCCATCTAATACTTGTATTCCTGTACTATCTGGATCTAACCAATACATTAATTGATCTGAAGAATCGGCTAAATCATCATACGCTACATCGAAACGTCCGTAAATATCCCAAAGATTATTGTCGTTGGTTCCATTACAAGCGGCTTGTCCGGCAGATAAAACACCAACAATACGCTTGTCTTCATTGAACAGAGGAGACCCCGAAGAACCTGGCTCTGTTACACCTATATCCCAATCGTCAATTCTCCAGAAGTATGCATCACCACCATTGAAATATTGTGGCCCGACCTTACCCAAGGGATCGTCTTCTTGACAAAACTTTTTAATATCTCCACTTGGGTGGTGAATACCATTGGCTTGCATTACTGAGTCACCCGTCATATCCCAACCTGAGTAGTATACGTTCCAAGACGGTTCTGGTGAATTGTTAAGCTCTACTAGGATAAAGTCTGCATTTACGTTATTGGCTCTTAGTTGTGACCCGTTAATATTTCTGGTTTGATCTCCGTTTTGAGAGAAGGTGTTCTGGGCACAGGAAGTACCATCGTAAGGAGCTTCCCATCTAAATCTAAAAATTGCATTTACAACATTCGTTGCACTACAATGATTGGCTGTTAAGAAGTAAGGTGTAATACTATCTGAAGTGTTTGTAGCACAATTGATTAGTGATCCTGAACAAAATCCACTTCCAGAAACCAACATGGCTACACCATCTCTTTGTCGCTCAAAACCTGCTCCATCAGGGCAGTTGACATCAACGTTACACGCTCCTGAAGAGTTTAAGCCTTTCAAGTGATATTGGTAAGCAATCTCTACCAAGTCTTTGTACCCATGAATAATGGTTCCTAAATTTAATTTAGAAAGTCCGATTACCTGTTGAGGTTCTACTACTTCTATGATCATTTTAGAATCATAAATTAAATCAACACCCAAGGAATTGTTGGGGTTGTTGTTTTGAGAAGTATGAGCACCTATGAATTGTGTTTTATCATCGTTGTACAAGTACAGCAGTGTTCCCTCAGCTAAGTGGAATTGATCAAAGATTAGATTGATAGAAATAGCTTCAGGACATTCTAATGCTAACTGTGTTACACGTGCATTTTCTGCGTTATAGTACTGATGTCCGTTTGCAAATACATCTACGTCAACGTAATGTTCATACCCAAATCTAAATACTTTGTTGTAGCCAGCTGCTTTATTAATCGAATCTATTTCGAGTTGCTCGGCCACATCAACCTGCGGCATGGTAAGGTAGTTAAGTTGATTTATGTCTGTCTCCAACCAAGAGTCTGGCGGACCAAAATCTTGTGTTTGCGCTAGTGCTCCGAAAGCACCAAAACATAAGGGTAGTATGTATTTTAACACGTGCATTTTTTATTTTCTTTTGATCCCACATCCAACAGCATCTGTTTTGCTGTTTTTAATTTTTTTGTCTGTACCCAACGCATTCAATGCATCTTTTAAGTACTCTTTCACTTTTTTGTTGTTTGGTTTGTACGCGTCGTTGATTTGACCTTCGTAGACCAACTTGTCGTTTGCGTCGAACAAGAAAACATGCGGGGTAGTTTTTGCGCCAAACTCATCCGCTAAACGACTTCTTTTGTCTAGAACATAATCCATCAAGTAAGCCTTTTCTTCGGCTCTTTTGCGCATATCTTCCAAATTATCACCTTTATCTCTTTTGGCTGCATTAGAATTTACGAGTACAGCACCTATATTGTTTGCTTTTGCTACAGCTTGAATATCGTTATACGAGTTTTCCCAACCTTCAAAATTATCGCTACCCACTACAAAAGGGCAGGTGTTACAACTGAAGATTACGAGTGTACCTTTATCCTTTTTAAAATCCTTTAAAGTTGTTTTGTTTTCATCTGTGCGTGTAAGTTCTAAATCCTTACCAGGCATATCTGCCCCAATAGCCAAAGTTGTAATTTCTTTCTTTTCAGAGGTTAAGCCAACAAAAAGTAGCGCGGCTGCGCTCAGTACTAAACTCAATTTCTTCATGGTATAATTCATTATATGGTTTACAAACGTACAAGATACATTATTGTTTTAATTTTAACTGTAGTAAAACCCAATGATACTTGCATTCTTATTCTAAAAGACTAAAGAAGTGGTTGAAAAGTTGCTATCTAAGGAAGAGTTTTATTTTTGGGAGGAATAGATAAAGTGAAATGGCAGAAATAATTGGAATTTGTGGCGGAAGTGGTTCTGGGAAAACAACACTGTTGAATCGTTTGAAAACGGTGCTGGAGGCTCATAAACCTACTGTACTTTCCATGGATAATTATTACAAACCCCTTGAACAACAAGTAAAAGATGAAAATGGCGAGGTCAATTTTGATTTGCCCACTTCCCTTTATAAAGACAAGTTGGTAGAAGATGTTTGGAAGCTTAAGCGGGGAGAAAAAGTGTATCTGAAAGAATACCAATACAATGCTTCTGATTTACCGCCAAAAGAAATTTGTTTAACACCTTCTACTTTCATTATTGTTGAAGGTTTGTTTACCCTGCATTACGAGGAGTTAAGAGAGCAATTAAACTACAGTATTTACGTTGAGTTGGATAAAGACGAGCAGTTGCGAAGACGAATTTTGAGGGATGTGAAAAGCAGGGGCTATGATGAGGATATGATAAAATATCAATGGAAAAATCATGTAGAACCATGTTACGCACAGTTTTTGCAACCCTATCGCAGCGAAGCAAACTTTGTGTTTCACAACGACCACAGGGCAGCGGTAGATTTCGATAATTTACTCACTGATCTTCAAAAAGAACTGAATTTTAAGTAATTTCCACCAAGCATGGGAGAAGTAAAAAAGATTTTAAAATCCACCTTTTGGCTCATTTTGGCCATCGTGAGTTTTACGTTCACGTGGGTTTTATATTCTCTTTTTTATGCCCCTGATTTTCAGAAAGAAATTGCAACTTTTCAAGAAGAAATCAATGCTATAGAAAGTGAATTAGAGGCTTTTAATCAACGTAGTTTTGATTTGGTGAAGCAATCTTCGGTGCGTAAACTGTGGCTGAAAAATGATTTCTCTAATGAACGCAACTTTCAAAATTATTTGTTTCTCAACCAGGATAGCTTGGTGTACTGGACAGATAATAAAATTGAATTGCACGCCTCCGATCAGAAGCGGAATGATTTACAAGAACTCAACAACGGTTATTATCTCATAAAGGAAATAGGAGTGGGTAATCTCAGTTTGGTAAGTGCAGTTCTGATACAATCGAATTATCCTTACCAAAATGATGAGTTGAAGAATAAACTGGCGGCAAGTTTGCAATTACCCCAAGAGCTTCAAATTACGCTGAACCCCAAAATAGGTGCTCCCATTTACAATAAGGAGGGAGATTTTTTATTTAGTTTAAAATTAACGGGAGGAAAGAATACTACACCTAGTCAAGAGTTACTCATCTTCAGTTTATACCTTCTGGGAATTCTGTCTTTATTAATGGGCTTGGCTCAATTGTTAAAATACATAGAGCTACATGCAGCTATCAAATATTGGGGTTTTGTACTCTTGGTGCTGGGCTTCCGTTATTTAACGCTGAATTATCAATGGACTGCAATTTTTGCTGACTTTGATGTTTATAACCCAGAGATTTACGCAAGTTCTTTTATCTCACCCAATTTAGGAGAGTTTTGTTTGAACATCGTTCTATACATCTTGCTGGGGTGGTGGACGCTCAAATATTTAAGAGAAATAAAGCCCTTCTGGGGTTATCCTCTGTTTGTGGTGAGTTTTGTATACTCTTTTGTGATTTCCAACATCCTTCAAAACCTTATTACCAATTCTAATATACCCTTACAAGTTGAGGAGCTCTTCAATTTAAACCGTTATTCTTTTGTTGCTCTGGCAAGTGTTTTCATTTTATTTTACATACAATTCTTGTTTATCAGGAGGGTTATTCGTCTGCTCAATCTAACAAAATCTCGCATCACACAAATTAGTATGCTCTGGTTTTTTAGTACCATGGCCAATTTAGTGTGTGGGATTTTTCTGTTTGATCAGGCCTTCTTTATTGCGCTGTGGCCAGGATTAATTACGGGATGTTTACTGTACTTGGAATACAGGTATAAAGGAGTATACCCTTTTGGTTCTAGTATTTTAGTATTGGCCTTGTTCTCCTTTTTTGCCTCTCTTACATTAGGAGAATACAATACCATTAATGAGTACCAAACCCGTGAGTTGTATGCCAATCAATTGGCTTCAGATTTTGATCCTAATGTGGATTTAGAATATGCCATGCTCCGCGAAGAGTTGATACAGAATGAAGAGTTGCACAATGCCATTCATCATCCATTTACTATTCGACAAGCTGATTTTAAAACGGCTTTAGAAAATAGTTTGTTCAATAATTTTTGGGAACGCTACGATGTGAATTTATACCTGTTTAATGACAGCCTGGAAAACATTCTGACCTCACAAAATTCTAAACGAAAAACGGTAGATGGATTGAATGAAATTCTCGGACCCAATAAAGGAGAGGTGGGAATTTATTTTATCGATGACTACGAAGATAAGCTCAGTTACATTGCTAGAGAGGTGGTTGTACACGATGCCGATACAGCTTATTTATACGCCACTTTCAAGTCTAAACGCATACCTGAACAAATCGGATTTCCACGTTTGTTGATCAACGAGAAAGCTAATGTACTGGAAGAGTTGGAGGGGTATTCCATGGCAAAATATGTCTTAGGAACTTTGGTGATGCGATACAACGAATACAATTATCCCCTCGATGAAAATGTATTTATTCACAGCTTTGATCGACAAAAAGGATTTGTAGAAGATGAAGAGTTTAGTCATTTCATTTACCCCTATGATGACCTCAATACTTTGGTGCTCTCGAAACGAAAATTAACCAAGTTAAGTGTCTTTACAACCTTTTCTTACCTCTTTACCTTCTTTGCGATATTATTGATTATACCATGGTTGTTGAGTCGTAAAAAACAAGCCATACAATTTGGTCGACTCAACCTTTCGGTGAAAATTCAGTTTGTACTTATTTCCTTGGTTTTGGTAGCTTTGATCATCTTCGGTGGTGTTTCGGGAAGCTTTGTGAGGTCGCAATACAACACCTATACCAACGACAATATTCAGGAGAAAATCTATTCTGTAAATACGGAGGTGAAGCAAAAGTTAGGGGACAGAGAAAGCTTGAGTGAAGAAGAATTGGGAGATTACATGGAATACATTCTTCAGAAGTTTTCAGGTGTTTTCGTAACGGATATTAACCTTTTTAGTTTAGAGGGAGAAATTATGGCTTCTTCGCAACCTAAAATCTATCAATTGGGCCTCATTAACGAACATATGCATCCCGATGCGTATCGAGAGTTGAAGTATAAAAAATCGTCGGAGTACATACACAATGAAAACATTGGGGAGTTAAATTACCTCTCGGCCTACATTCCCTTCTTGAATAATAAAGGCAAAAAGACAGCATTTTTGAACCTACAATACTTTGCCAAACAGAACGATTTTGAGAGTCAGATTTCTAGCTTCTTGGTATCTATTATTAACCTGGCAGTGCTATTAATTGTATCCACGGTGGTGATCGCTATTTTCATTTCCAACTGGATTACCTCTCCCTTAAAGTTGATACAACGCAACTTCTCTTCTGTAGAGCTAGGGAAAACTACACAACCCATTGACTATACAGGTGATGATGAGATTGGAGCTTTGGTAAAAGAGTACAACGCCAAGTTGGCTGAACTAGAAATTAAAGCCTTGCAATTGGCCAAGGGAGAACGTGAAAGTGCATGGCGAGAAATGGCCAAGCAAGTAGCCCATGAGATTAAGAATCCGTTGACTCCTATGAAGTTGAGATTACAACATTTCCAACGTGCATTTGATCCGAATGACGAAAAGTCGAAGGAAAAGTTGACGAAGATGGTAACAGGAATCATAGAGCAAATAGATGCGTTGACGAACATTGCCAATGAGTTTTCTAACTTCGCTAAAATGCCCAAGCCGGAGGAGAGTTTAATCAATATCGTTCCTTTACTGAAGAACTGTATGAATCTCTTTAAAAATGCAGAACACGTAGAGTTTGTCGCCGCCTATCAAAAGGAGGAGTACATGGTGTATGCAGATAAGAATCTCATGTTGCGCGTTTTCAATAACCTGATTAAAAATGCCATTCAAGCCTTCCCAGAAGGGGAGAGGGGAAAGATCTCTATAGGCATACAAGAATTGGATAGGGAAATCGTAATTAGTGTGAAAGACAACGGTTGTGGGATACCAGAAAATAAATTGCACAAAATATTTGTGCCCAACTTCACAACAAAATCAACCGGAACTGGTTTAGGTTTAGCCATGGTTAAACAAATTGTAGAAAATCATAATGGAGAAATTTGGTTTGATACCAAAGAAGGTGTAGGAACTACTTTCTTCGTGAAACTTCCTTTACGTGACATAAGGCCCACGGATAATAATTAATCCGCGGCGGGAACCCTGATATTCTTCAGAAATTGCTTATTTTATCGACTTCGTTTGAAACGAAACTATTTGAATAGAACACAATGAATCCATATTTACTCATTATAGCGGCCAGTACGGTCATCATTCTTTCTTTCTTCTTCAATATTTTGGCGAAGAAAACCAACATACCTAGTGTCTTGATGTTGATAGCTTTAGGGATAGGAATCAACCTTGGGATAGAGGGAATGAACGTGAATACTGATGACTTCGATTACCATTCCGTGTTGGAAGTAATTGGTAACGTCGGTTTGGTAATGATCGTTTTAGAAGCCGCCTTAGATTTAAAACTAGAACGCGACAAAGCAGGAATGATTCTATCTTCCTTTTTAGTAGCTATAGTAGCACTGGCGGGAAGTACGCTTGGAATTGCTTACCTCTTTAAGTTCATGTTCCCCGACGCAGAGTTCTATACGCGAATAATATATGCAGTACCGCTTAGCATCATGTCGAGCGCCATTATTATTCCATCTGTTGGTGGTTTAACAGGGGTGAAGAAAGAGTTTATGGTGTACGAAAGTACTTTTTCAGACATCCTGGGGATTATGGTTTTTTACTTTTTGATCGGTGCAGACACCCCACAATCTACAGGAGGAAGCGTTGCTGTAGATATTATTCTAAACATTGGGTTAACCATTTTACTTTCCGTACTTGTGGCCTACAGTTTGGTTTTTCTCTTCCAACACTTAAAGATGCAGGTGAAGCTGTTTTTGATCATTGGAGTATTGATGCTCATGTTCGCGGCAGGGAAGTTCTTCCACCTTTCTTCACTCTTAATTATTTTGGCGTTTGGACTGGTGTTGAATAACACAGAAGTCTTCTTTAGAGGTTTCCTATCCAAACATTTTGACAGTGTAAAGGTGAAGCCTATTTTGCATGACTTCCATACTTTAACCTTGGAGTCTGCCTTCATCATAAGAACGTTCTTCTTTGTGATTTTTGGAATGAGTATTACCCTTACGAGTTTCTACGATTTAACCGTATTTGTAAACTCCCTATTTATTGTAGCTGCACTCTACGCAGTGCGTTATGTTACCTTGTTAATATTTGCCCGTAAAAACATATTTCCGGAGCTTTTTATCGCTCCAAGAGGATTAATTACCATCCTTCTTTTCTTCGTGTTAACAAATGGGGAACAATATGTGATAGAGAACTTTGATACAGGACTACTTTTATATCCAATTTTGATTACGAGTATTATCATGACCATCTCGTTGATTTCATACAGAGGAGAGAAAGTAACCGATGTCTTATTACCTCAAATTGCACTTATCAATAAAAAGGATAAGGGAAGAAAGGAACAAGACGATGAAATTTTAGAACGACGAATTAAGAATGTAGAGAGTCAAGATTTTGACGGATTTTAAAACAAACAGACGATGATGAGAATAACAACTTTGCTTGCGGTGTTGGTAACATTGGCAAGCTGCAGCACATTAGAAAACATTTTTCAAAAGAAAGAAAAAGCCAGAATTACGGTAACCCTACAAACGCACCAAAAGTATTGTGGCGGAGCTAGACCAACGCCAGAAATGGAGAAGGGAACTACGGCTCCTATTGCAGAAGAGGTGTACTACTTTAAAAATAGAATTACACAAGACGCGGTAAAAGCAACAACAGATGCCAGTGGCTTGTTAAACTTGAAATTAGAGGTAGGAGATTACCAAGTGTACATGGGCGATAAAATCGATTTGACTTTTGAAGAGTTTTATGCTAAGTACAAAGTAGAAAAAGAAGATTACGAAAACGAAAGTGAAGCGTGTTTTAGAACCTACTACAGTTTGCCGGCATGGGAAGTGAGTATCAATGCAGATACAACTTTTACTTTAACCAGAGAGATAGATTGCTATACCGATGGAAATCCATGTGTGAACTACACAGGACCAGACAGACAATAATCAGAAAAGAAAATAATGAAAAGGGGAGTGATTGCGGTTACTTCCCTTTTTTTGGCGCCCTAAACGGGTGTTCCGTTATAGTTGCTCGCGCCAAACTTAAGTGCCTGTAAGTCCTCAAGTGCACTTCCTGCGGTTGTACCCTTTCAGCCACAGCCCCTAAAGTCTGTTGCCACCAAGCTGCCACTACACCCCCTGGTCGGGAATGAAATTTAAAGATTTAAGGATTTGAACATTTGCAAGATAGCACGGTGATAAACACAAAGTTCACCAAGAAAGAATGATAAAACAAATTACTTTCAAACCATCAAACCATCAAACCATCAAACCTTCCAAGGTTATCGAGCGGAGCGTTGCACTGAGCAATAGTCGAAGTGTCGAGATGCCGACGGATATTCCAAGCGTATTTTCTAATCTTATTAGAAGCTAGAGTGCTAGATGTCTAGGTACCTAGAAGGGTTTAAATTACTTTTAAATCCTTAAATCCTTAAATCCTTGAATTGTTGAATTAAAGGTTATCGAGCGGAGCGTTGCACTGAGCAATAGTCGAAGTGTCGAGATGCCGA
>NZ_JBVCPV010000046.1:0-17976 GCF_057456495.1 Lishizhenia sp.
CCTTCTCTTTTAAATGTAAACACGGCATTAGGTCCACATTCTATTTCACCATCTGTCATACGCGTAAAGTGTACACCCAAGAAAGGGAAATCTGGATTGGGAACAGGATAGATTAAGTTATTTACTTTGTGTTTCGCTTGATCGGTTAATTCGTAGTAGTCACCTCTAAACCCAACTACCTTTTCTTTTAAGTCCACCCCATCTTTCTTGGCCATTCTATCGGCTTGCAATCCTGCACAGAAAATCAAATGTTTTGCTTCGTATTTAGTCGAAGAACACACTACAGTGCTTTTCCCCTCTCCTTTTTCAATCGCAATCACTTCTTCACCTAAAATAGCTTTAGAAGCTTCGTTCATTCCTTCAGCAATCTCTACCATTTTCTCGGTAGCACCTCTAAAGTCGATAATTCCAGTACACGGTACCCAAATACCAGCTATACCTTCTACGAAAGGTTCGTGATCTTTTACTTGCTCTCCCGTAATCTTTTCAATTCCTTCTGTATTGTTCGCAATACCGTTTTCGAAAATTTTGTCCATGAAAGGCAATTCAGACTCTTTAGTAGCCACAACCACTTTACCACACACATCGTGGGAAACGTTATGCTCCTTGGCAAAAGCCACTAATTCGTGTCTACCCTTCACACAGTTTTCTGCTTTTAAAGAACCTGGCTTATAATACAAACCTGAGTGAATTACACCAGAGTTATTACCTGTTTGGTGATCTGCAAAACGCTTTTCTTTTTCAATTAAAACGATATTTAAATCTGGATTTTGCTTTTGCAATTTGTAAAAAGTTGCTGCTCCAACAATTCCTCCTCCAATAATAGCTACGTCGTAAGTCATTCTCCTTTTATTGTATTATTTTGGTTGCTAATTTAAGAAATCGTAAAGCTTGAACGACATTTCGGACTATAAAAAGAAGAAGAAAACGTATTTCCTTAACCTCTACGGTTTACGTTTTGTTGCAGCACTCTTTATTTTTGTGTTCCATGCATTCACCCTTTTTAGAGAAAACTGGATAGATATCCACGAAAGTAGGCTTTACTCCTATTTCATAAGTAAAGGTCAACTCGGTGTTAATCTTTTCTTTATTCTCAGTGGTTTTTTAATCAGCTATCTCGCCTTAGAAAAAAATAGTGATGCTCAACCCTACACGGGTTGGCGATTTTTAAAACAAAGGTCCTTACGAATCTTGCCGCTTTACTTCTTGTTTGTGGGGTTTTGCTATCTACTATTTCCACTTGCACCTTGGGGAGAAACACCCATCTACGATATATCGTCCTTTTATAGTTTCACGTTTAATTTTGAAGAAATAGAAACGGGGGCGCTAGACCACCTAAACTACCTCACCCCTTTGTGGACCATTGCTGTGGAATGTCAATACTATTTCCTGGTCGCCTTAATTCTCTTCCTATTCAGAAAAAAGACTGCTATAGCATTTTACCTTCTTTATCCTTTACTTATTGTAGTATCTCTGATTTTTCGTTTTCTACACGGAGAAGAAACGGATATAATCTACTACCATAGTTTTTCTGTTATGTCGGATTTTGGAATTGGAGGATTACTAGCAGTAAGCTATTACCAAAACAAAATACAGCGGTACTTCAAGTCGTTGAACCTCCCTATACGCCTTGGAGTATATTTAGTCATCTTGAGTATGCTTCTCTTTCAATATCAAATCTTCACTCCTGCATTAAGATGGGGAGAACGTTTTGTAATTGGATTAGCTTTTGGATTTATACTTATAGATTTAATCACAAACTCAAAAAAGACCTTTTTTCTTGAACACAATAACTTTATCAGAAAAATGGGGATTTCCTCCTATGGTTTTTACGTTTATCATGTATTCGTACTCTATACGTTAACCTCTCTTACACTCTATTTTGACCTAAGCTATTCCCCACTCTTACTTTTTCTATACATAAGTTTATCTTTGTTCATCAGTTTAGGATGGGCAAAAATCAGTTATCGCTATTTTGAACTCCCCATACAAAACTACTTGCGAAAAAAGGATATAAAATTATGAAACACCTAATAAGTACATTACTAATTCTATTCATGGCTACAAGCTTAAGCTGGGCACAAGTAAAAAAGGCACCTGCATATCAGGATACTAATTTGACCATAGCTTATCACATCACACCTCCTTTTATAGATGTTGAAAATGACAATTTACAAGGTCCAGGAGCGTGGTTATGGAACCAAGTAAACGAAGGGTTAGACTTAAACCAAGAACTTCAAGTACTCAGTTTCGAACAAATGCTTGTGCAATTAGAAGAGGGAACTGTGGACATTTGCATATCACCTTTGAGCATTACGAGCCAGCGTTTGGAAAAATTTGAATTCTCAGTACCTTTTTACACTACAAAAACAACCTTGCTTACGCGTGCAGTGCCCACATGGAAAAAAAGCTGGAGTTTTTTCATGTCTTTTTTCTCCTTGAACTTTTTTAAAGCCTTAGGAGCGCTTTGCTTTGTGATATTAATATTTGGATTTGCCGTTTGGGTATTTGAACGAAAACATAATCAAGAAGAGTTTGGAAACGGTTTAAAAGGACTATGGAACGGATTCTGGTGGAGTGCGGTTACTATGACAACTGTAGGATACGGAGATAAATCTCCCAAATCCTTGGGAGGAAGAATAATTGCGCTATTTTGGATGTTTACCGCGATCATTATCATCAGTAGTTTCACGGCGGGAATAGCATCTAGTTTAACCACTAATGAAATGAATACCAACATAAGTAAAACACAAGATTTAAAAAATAAGAACATTGCAACCGTTAAAAACTCGGGAACAGCAAAATGGTTTGAAGACAACTTCTTTAACAATGTACACTATTACCTTACCATAGATGCGGCTTTAGAAGCCTTAGAGAAAGAGGAAATTGATTACATTGCTTATGACCAACCTATCTTACAACACATCATCAACACAGATGAGAACAACACCTTTGAATGCTTAGATTTTAGCTTTAACTCACAATTTTATGCCATGGCTTTTAGCAAAGAAATTCCATCTGATCTAAAAAAGAAAATATCTTTACAGATTACAAAAGCGACTGAAAGTTTAGAATGGAAGCTTTTATTGAATGAATACAATTTAATTAAGGAATAATGACCAACAACGATATAATAAGAAAACTACGCTACATCCTAGATTACGGAGACGATAAAATGATGGCAACTTTTGCTTCTGCGGGTAAAGAAGTAACAAGAAGTGAAGTAAGTGACTGGCTTAAAAAAGATGACGATGAGCAATTCGCTGCCATCAACGACGAAAACCTGGCTTACTTTTTAAATGGTGTGATCAACAACAAAAGAGGAAAGAAAGAAGGGCCACTTCCTGTAGCTGAAAAAAAACTCACGAATAACCTTATTCTAAAAAAATTAAAAATAGCTTACGCTTTAACGGATGTGGACATCTTAGATTTGTTTACACTCGTAGGATTAAAGGTAGGGAAAGCCGAGTTGAATGCACTTTTTAGAAAACCAGGACACAAGCATTACAGAGAATGCCATGATCAATTTTTAAGAAACTTCATCTACGGATTAGATAAAAAATTTGGACCAAAAAACGCATAAAAAAAGGCTGCCTACTTAGGCAGCCTTTTTTGTTTCTGTACTAATTATAATTTAAAGGTTAACCCCGCAGATAATACAGGTCCACCCAATCCAATTTCTCCATTGATAGCGATTTGATCAGTGATAAAAAAGTTCGACCCAAAAGCTATACGAGCAGACACTGGGAGAATAGCAGCTGGCAATCCATTGACATCTCCCTCTTGTATATTCTGACCGTTATCTTCTATTGTCCAAAATCTACCGTTATATCCGATACCAGCTCCAAAATATGGTTTGAAAACATTAGAAGAAGTTTCAAAGTTAAAGTTAAACCTTGCCTGAACACGAACGCGATTCATGGTTAATCTTCCGTTGTAAACCACAGGATCATTTTGTTTGGTGTAGGTATATTCAGTTGTAAAACCGTTATAAATTACATCTAATCCGATCATCACTTTATCTGAAAGCATGTAACCACCTCTTAATCCCATAGGACCTAATCCAGTAGTGGTTGTATTTACAGACTGTATTTCATTATCATTCACTTCTATTGTCGAATTTGAGAATAAGTTTTTCCCAAAATTTGGACCTCCGTAATAAGGGTTTAAAATAATATCTCCCTCTCTAGGAGCGCTTTGTGCTTCGACGGTAGTACTTACCGAAATCATTGCGGTACAGACTAATAATAACTTGTAGATTCTTTTCATAGTGAATTTATTTATTTCAAATATTAATTTCTTTTTGCACTATTACAATTGTTGGGCCAAAAAGAACAAAAAAAAGGGAGAACCAATATTGATTCTCCCTCATCTTTAAAATTCTAAAGTGCTTATGCGTTTGCAGCAGCTTGAGATTTAATTAAGTTCAATGCTGAACCTGCTTTAAACCATTCAATTTGCTGAGCATTGTACGTGTGGTTCAACATGATTGTATCTGTTGATCCATCAGCGTGTGCTACTTCTAATGTCAATTGTTTTCCTGGTGCGAATTCCGCTAAATCAACGAAGTTGAATGTATCATCTTCTTTGATTTTATCGTAATCAGCTTCATTATCAAACGTTAATCCTAACATACCTTGTTTTTTCAAGTTAGTTTCGTGGATACGTGCAAATGATTTAACGATTACCGCTCTTACACCTAAGTGACGTGGCTCCATTGCCGCGTGCTCTCTAGAAGAACCTTCACCGTAGTTGTGATCTCCTACTACTACTGTAGGAACTCCAGCTGCTTTGTAAGCTCTTGCTGCAGCAGGAACTTCTGATTTATCTCCTGTTAATTGGTTTACTACTTCGTTTGTAGCTCCTCCGAATGCATTCACAGCACCGATTAAACAGTTGTTAGAGATGTTATCTAAGTGACCTCTGTATCTCAACCATGGTCCAGCCATAGAGATGTGGTCAGTAGTACATTTACCTTCAGCTTTGATTAACAATTTTGCTCCAGTGATGTTTTCACCATCCCAAGCAGCAAAAGGAGTTAACAATTGTAAACGCTCAGAATCTTCGTTTACGATAACCTCGATTCCAGAACCATCTTCTGCTGGTGCTTGATATCCGTTATCTTCAACTGCGAATCCTTTTGTTGGAAGCTCATCTCCGTGTGGTGGATCTAATTTTACTTCCTCTCCGTTTTTGTTTGTTAATGTGTCAGTAATTGGGTTGAAATCCAATCTTCCTGAAATTGCAATTGCAGCTACCATTTCTGGTGAAGCAACGAATGCGTGTGTATTTGGGTTACCATCAGCTCTCTTCGCGAAGTTACGGTTGAAAGAGTGAACGATAGAGTTTTTAGGAGCGTTCTTAGGATCGCTGTATCTTCCCCATTGTCCGATACATGGTCCACATGCATTTGTAAAGATAGTAGCATCTAAATCTTCGAAAGTTTTCAATAAACCATCTCTTTCTGCTGTATATCTTACTTGCTCAGAACCTGGGTTAATACCAAATTGCGCCTTCGTAACTAATCCTTTATCTACGGCTTGTTTAGCGATAGATGCAGCTCTTGATAAATCTTCGTAAGAAGAGTTAGTACAAGATCCAATTAATCCCCATTCTACGTCTAATGGCCATCCATTTTCGTTTGCCTTATCTGTCATAGATCCTACTTCCGTCGCTAAGTCTGGAGTAAATGGTCCATTCAAGTGTGGCATTAATTTATCTAAATCGATTTCAATTACTTGATCGAAGTATTGCTCTGGGTTTGCGTAAACTTCAGCATCACCTGTTAAGTGCTCTGCTACTTGGTCAGCTAACTCAACAACATCAGCTCTACCTGTAGACTTTAAGTATCTTCTCATTGAATCATCGTAACCGAAAGTAGAAGTTGTAGCTCCTATCTCAGCTCCCATGTTACAGATTGTACCTTTACCTGTACAAGACATAGACTCAGCACCTTCTCCAAAGTATTCAACGATACATCCTGTACCACCTTTTACTGTTAAGATATCAGCTACTTTTAAGATTACGTCTTTTGGAGCAGTCCATCCATTCAATTTACCAGTTAACTTAACACCGATAAGTTTTGGGAACTTCAACTCCCAAGCCATACCTGCCATTACGTCTACTGCGTCAGCACCACCAACACCAACTGCAACCATACCTAAACCTCCGGCATTTACAGTGTGAGAGTCAGTACCTATCATCATTCCACCAGGGAAAGCGTAGTTTTCTAAAACTACTTGGTGAATAATACCTGCGCCTGGTTTCCAGAAACCAATACCGTATTTATCACATACAGAACTTAAGAAGTTAAATACCTCGTTGTTCTTGTTGATACCTTCTTGTAAATCTTTAGTTGCACCTAACTTGGCTTGAATAAGGTGATCTGCGTGTGCTGTAGAAGGCACTGCAACTTTATCCTTACCTGCTTGCATGAACTGTAACAAAGCCATTTGCGCTGTTGCATCCTGCATTGCTACTCTATCTGGAGCAAAATCAACGTAAGAGTTACCTCTTTCAAAAGCTTGAGTTGCTTCACCTTCCCAAAGGTGAGTGTATAAAATTTTCTCTGCAAGCGTTAATGGTTTATTAACAACTTTACGAGCAGCTGCAATACGCTCAGGGTATCTGTCGTATACAGCTTTAATCATGTCTATATCAAACGCCATAGTCTTTTTGTGCTTTATAAATTTAAAGATGTGCGAATTTAACAAATTTGAATCTTATTTAAAAGCTCTATGGGATTTGATTTTTTAAGATTGAATAGTTCTAAATAAAGGCGACAAAAAAAGGCCTCTAGTTGTATCTAGAGACCTTTTTGTTATTCTTCTTCTTTTGCTTCTTTCCTTTTCTTTTTACGCTTTCTTTTCTTCTTCCCTTTTTCAGTAGGCATTGCATCATCCTCTGCTGCATTTTCCTCCTCTTCTACTCCAAAGGTTTTGATTTCGTTTCCGTATTTATCAAATACATGTTCCTCAATCAAAACATCCTTCTCATACAAAGCTCTACGCTTAATTGAGTTGTCTGGAAATCGCTCTTCAAACCATCCGTGCTTCTGTCCTTTTTTATACACCTCAGACTTCTGCACATGGCCTTGAATATAGAAAGTAGTGAAATTACCTTCTTTTAAGTGCTTCTTCCAATTTTCAGTTCTCAAAGGAGCTCCATTATCGTAATAATATTTCTGTTCACCTTCCTTTTCCCCATCTTCAAAATTGAGATCTTCTAACAGCGTTCCGTCTTCTCCATAGGTTTTAAACGCCCCGTGTAATTCACCCATTTTGTAGTTTACTTCGCGCTTAATTTTAGAATCCTTGTAAAATTCCTTTTTGGTTCCATCCAAAATTCCATTAACGAAACTTTCAATTTTTAGCGTATCTATGGTATATCTAGGGTGACCATTTCTATCTTCTCCATTAGGGTATTGAGCAAAATATATACTTCTACCGTGTTTCTTATTGTCTAAGAAATTAATTTCCCATGCTACATATCCTGAACTATCAAAGAATTTTGTCCATGTTCCATTTTCTTTTCCTGCTATATAGCTTGTAACCACGAGTGGGCAACCAGACTCGTAATACGTGGTGTCTTTTCCGTTTTGTAAACCATTTTCAAAGTAGACTAAACGTTTACGTATACCATTGTCGTGGCAAGATTCGCAGTACCCGGTGAAAAGTTGACCACCTGTAGAAAAATCATTGGCACTTCCATTGGTGTATACGCGTTCTGTTTCAGGGTCTAACTGAAGAGCCTGATTACAATCTACGATTTCTGGATCTTTTCCACACTCCCATTCTACATAACGAGACCTGCTTTTTTTCATGGCCTCTTTCCTATCCAAGGTCTTTTGGTAACACGGCTCTCCTAGCTTCTCCATTTGTCCGAAGACAAAACTTTGAACCATTATTACCAAAACCAATAAAATCCAATTCTTCATACTAAGATATTTTTGTAAGCGCTTCCTTCATTTCTGGGTAAACTTCTGCCGTTTTATTGGCTAAGAAATCAAAACATACTAAAACCGACTCTCCCTTTGTTTTGGTAATTCCATTTACCTGTAGATCATAAATCATTGTAAAACTTTTGTTTCCCACGTGGCTTACCTTAACAAAAATTTGAGGTTCATCATGTAAAAAAACCGGTCCCATGTATTCTACCGTGTTTTTCACCAAAACTATACCCTGTTTTTTCCAGTCCCACTTCTTATCAATGACTTGCTCAAAATAGTGCATACGCGCCATTTCGAAATAACTGAGGTAAACGGCATTGTTTACGTGCCCCATCATGTCGCAATCTGCAAATCGTACGTGTATTTTAGCTGGCTTTGTCATTGTCTAAACTTTCAAATTCAGAATTATTACTCTTAAACTCAGGAACTATGGCTTTCATACTTCCTACAATTTGATAATTATCCTGATTGTCAAATAATGTTATTAACTCTTCTACCTTTCTAATATTGTCCACATCCACCTGAGGCAGTATGGCTTTTAATATTTGAGGGTGATGTGTTTCTATCGTATTTTCTGCATTTGACAGTAATTCCTCATACAGTTTTTCGCCAGGCCTTAAACCGGTTACTTTAATACTAATATCTTTCCCCAGTTCTAAACCACTCAAGCGTATCATTTTCTTGGCCAAATCCATAATTTTTACAGATTCCCCCATGTCAAATACAAAAATCTCTCCACCATTCCCCATGGTACCAGCCTCCAAAACAAGTTGACAAGCTTCAGGAATAGTCATAAAATAACGCGTAACATCTTTGTGCGTTACCGTGATAGGTCCTCCCTGATCGATTTGTTTTCTGAACAAAGGTATTACCGAGCCGTTGGACCCAAGTACATTTCCGAACCTGGTGGTGATAAACTGCGTTTTAGAATTTAAATTAATGGCTTGTGCAAACAATTCCGCTACTCGCTTAGAGGCCCCCATAACATTGGTTGGGTTCACTGCCTTATCCGTAGAAATCATAACAAATTTTTCTACGCCATACTGATCACTCAACTTCACTAAATTACGCGTACCTTTTATGTTGGTCAACATGGCTTCAGAAGGATTTTCTTCCATTAAAGGAACATGCTTGTAAGCTGCCGCGTGATAGACCATTTCAGGTTTACGCGTACGGAATAACTTCTCCATTCTGTGGAAAGAACGAATATCTCCAATCACTAATTCAAACTCATGAAAATCGAGGTTGTTGATCAATTCATTCTGCAAATCATACAAAGGCGACTCTGCTTGATCGAGTAAAATCAATTTTTTAGCACCGTAGCGCGTGAGCTGTCTCACCATACCACTACCAATAGATCCAGCGGCACCAGTAATCAAAACAACCTTTCCCTGTATATCCTCTTTGATCTGGTCTTCATCCAACACAATTTGCTTTCGACCCAACAAATCTTCAATTCTTACCTTTTTAATCTGTTTGGTAGAAAACTCTCCATTAATCCAACTTTTAACGGAAGGCACGGTAACCACTTCAATGTCTAATTTCAGCGCCCTTTCAATTAAATCCTTTTTCAAACTAGGATCGGGCTTTTGAATAGCGATGATTAACTCATCTACTCCTTCATCTGCAACTAATTTCTCAAATGAACTCGTGTGAAAGATTACTCTTCCTTCTAAACGATTACCTTTTAACTTTTTGTTATCATCTAAAAAACCAATGATTTGATAATCGTTTAATGTGTCTTTTTCTATCGTCCTTTTTGTGATTAATCCAGAAACTCCAGCACCATAAATAAGTACTCGTTTTACTTTCTTTTGTTTTTCTTTGGACTTATCGTAGTGCAAACTTTTTACCGCAAACCTACTCCCCGTAAGAATTACAACAGAAACAAAAAACTCAATAATCACCACAGAAGTGGGGAAAAGAAAATAGTTATCTACGAGGGTGTACCTAAACAACCCTATTACTCCAAATAATAAACTAGATGTGAGAACTGCTAAGAAAAGTCGTTTCAAATCCTCTGTTGAGGTAAATCGAACCAAACCTTTGTGAACTTGGTAGGTATAGAAAACCAAATATTTCACCAAAAGAAAGATGGGGATGGAAAATTGAATGATTGATAATTCTTCCTTAATTACAGAGATGTCTGAGTAAAAATCGAAACGAATTAAATATGCAATCACCAGTGCTAACAAGGAAATAAATAAATCTCCCAAAATAATTATCCACCTGGGTGTACTCGTACTTGGTAATTTCATAAAGAAAAGTAAATAGTGCTTGTTCCGCAAAGATAAAATTAATGTAATTAATGTTAGGATTTCAATAAAATTGATTGGAGCTTAACGAAAGTTATTAATTTTGCGCCCTCAGCTATTAAGCGAAGAAACTAGAGTTATAATTGTAAACCCCGATATTGGGATATTTACCTTAAAAGCACGATTGAGATGAAAAATACAGCTTTAACACATGTGCACGAAGCACTTAATGCAAAGATGGTTCCTTTTGCAGGATATAACATGCCTGTTCAATATGAAGGAGTAAAAGTAGAACATGAAACAGTTAGAAAAGATGTTGGTGTTTTTGATGTTTCTCACATGGGAGAGTTTTTTATCGAGGGTGATAAAGCCTTAGAATTGATTCAGAAAATCTCATCGAATGATGCAAGTAAATTAACTGACGGTAAAGCTCAGTACAGCTGTATGCCTAATAACGATGGTGGTATTGTTGATGATTTAATTATTTACAGGTTTAATGCTGAAAAATACCTTTTGGTAGTAAATGCTTCGAACATTGAAAAGGATTGGAATTGGATTTCATCTCACAATACAATGGGAGCTAAAATGACTGATGCTTCTGAGGAGTACTCTTTATTGGCTATTCAAGGTCCTAAAGCTGCAGAAGCTATGCAAAGCTTAACGGCTACAGATTTATCTAACATTAAATTCTACACTTTTGAAGAAGGTACTTTTGCCGGTAGAGATAATGTTATTATTTCTGCGACAGGTTACACAGGATCAGGTGGTTTTGAAATCTACATCAAAAACGAAGATGCTGAGCACGTTTGGAATGAAGTGATGAAAGCAGGTGCAGACTTTGGAATTAAGCCAATTGGGTTAGCTGCACGTGATACTTTGCGTTTAGAAATGGGTTACTGTTTATACGGTAATGATATTAACGACACAACTTCTCCATTAGAAGCTGGTTTGGGTTGGATTACTAAATTCACGAAAGACTTCGTTAATTCTGAAGCTTTAAAAGAACAAAAAGAAGAAGGTGTTAAACGTAAGTTGGTTGCTTTTGAAATGGTTGAAAAAGGTATTCCAAGACACGACTACACTTTAGTTGATGCTGAAGGAAATGAAATTGGAATTGTAACTTCAGGAACTATGTCTCCTTCATTAAACAAAGGAATTGGTTTAGGATATGTTACTGTAGAAAACGCAGCATTAGATACTGAAATCTTTGTAGCGGTACGTAAAAAGAATGTGAAAGCAAAAGTGGTGAAATTACCATTTTACAAAGGATAATTATTTGTACATTAACCAACGGGTATTGAATTTCAATACCCGTTTTTTTGTGTTATGAAAAAAGCGATAGTAATAGGTTCTGGAATAGGTGGTTTGGCTTCAGCAATAAGGTTGGCCAAAGAAGGATGCAAGGTCATGCTGTTTGAAGCCAATCCTTTCATTGGAGGTAAAATCAACAACAAGAAGTTGGGGAAATATAGATTTGACACAGGTCCGTCTGTGTTTACAGCTCCACATTACATCGAAGACCTATACAAATTCGCGCACAAACCTTTTAATTTTCCTTACAAAAAAATAGATGAGGGTTTCCGCTACTTTTACCCGGACGGTACTCGTTTTACCTTACCCAATGACAGAGAGGAACAAGTAAAACTCCTATCTGAGAAACTCGGCGAAAATCCAACCACCCTGCATCAATATTTAGACAAGGCAGCAAAAAATTACAAGTTAATCTCCCCTTTGTTCATTGAAAAATCACTGCATAACTTCAAAAGCCTCTTGGGATGGAAATTGGTTAAAGCATTGGTTAACATTAGCAGCTATGCACTTTCTGAAACCATGAACAGTGAGAATAAAAAATTCTTTTTTAACCCAAAAACCTTACAGTTTTTCAATCGTTTTGCCACCTACAATGGAAGTGATCCTTACAAGGCTCCGGCGATGCTCAACATGATTTCGCATTTAGAAGTAAACGAAGGTGTGTATTTACCCGAAAAAGGTATGCAACAGATCTCTTCTGCATTGGGTGATTTATGCAAAGAATTAGGGGTGAAATTTTACCTCAATGAGAAAGTAGAAGAAATTCAATTAAACGGAAGAGATGTACGTGGTATTCGTACGAAGAACGGACTTTACCCTGCCGACATTGTAGTGTCTAACATGGATATCAATTTCACCTACGAAAAACTATTACCTCAAGAAAAAATACCTAAAAACATATTAGAACAAGAAAAATCAAGTTCTGCGGTTGTTTTTTATTGGGGGATAAAAAAGTCGTTCCCGGAATTAGGGCTACACAACGTTTTCTTCAATACGGATTACAGGGATGAATTCCACACAATTTTTGATGATAAACAAATTTATTTCGATCCAAGTATCTACGTTAATATCACGTCAAAAGAAGTAGAAAGCGATGCTCCGAAGGGTTGTGAAAATTGGTTTGTCATGGTTAATGTACCCAACAATGTAGGTCAAAATTGGGAAGATGCGATTCCTACATTACGCAACATTATTCTATCGCGATTAAGCAAGGAGTTGGATACTGATTTATCTGCTTTAATTGAAGTAGAAGATGTAATGAGTCCTATAAGTATAGAAAAGGATTATTTTGGAAAAATGGGTGCGATTTACGGAAACGCAAGTAATAATAAATTCGCTGCATTTTACAGACATTCCAACAAGCATAACAACATAAAAGGCTTGTACTTTGCAGGAGTTTCGGTTCATCCTGGAGGAGGAATTCCTTTAGCACTTAATGCCGCTAAACTAGCTGTAGAATACGCAAAAAAGGACTTTAAACTTTAGTTACTCATCCTCTACTCTTCTAATTCCATTTTCAGGAATCTTCCCTTCGAATTGACTCAAGGTATTTTTGATTTCTGCTACATCTGCATCCACATCACCGGTCATTTCAAAAGGCTTCAGAAATCCACCTTTTTTATTTTTATAATCTAGGTAACAAATATAGATGGGGACATTGGCACGTTTAGCGATATAGTAAAAACCAAGTTTCCAATTTGGATTATAGCTGCGGGTTGCTTCTGGGGTAAAAATTAGAAACATTTCATCATTCTCCTTGAAGTAGCGAACAGCCTGATCAGTAAAATTGACATTCTTGTTTTTTCTATCGACAGGAACCCCTCCGGCATTGCGTAAAAACCAACCTAAGGGTCCAACAAAAAGCTCTTTTTTAATAAGGAACTTTGCTTTCACTTTGTAAGATCTCAAGGCCAAATAACCAATAATAAAATCCCAATTAGAGGTATGTGGTCCCACCACAATTACCATTTTCTTAATGCCTTCAGGGGCTGTTTTGTCAACATCCCAACCCGCCAATCTCAATAAACCGTTCCAAAATGACATGCTGCAAAGGTACACTTTTTCGTTATGGATGAGAGTTAAATATTTTACAGTAAAATAGTAAATAAGTTATTTAAACTAAAGCTTTAAATTCCAATGAAGGCTGGAATATTTATCTATTTTTGTGAGCACAAGATTACGCAATGCAGAAGATTAAAAACTTACTTGTTGTACTGAGCCTCATTTGCTTTTCGTGGATCACTTTTTACGTGTTCAAGGGGATACAATCCTTCACTCCAGAACAGTTAGAAAACCACCTACCCCAAGACACTTATTTTGCGCTAAAAATTAACAACAAACGTTTGTTAGGTCCAGTAATTAGCGATGTAATCTTTAAGCAAAAACTACGTAGAAAAGACCTCATAAAACTCGATAAATCCGAAAAAGGAGATTTTGATGATGTAATACAGCATCTCTTCCCGAAAAATGAGCTCTTATTCTTCCAAGAAAAGTGGAATCAAAAATTAGTTACTGCCGTTTTATTTAAACCTGAAAACCCACAGCTTTTAAAAGAAAAAATAGAAAACTTCCCTTACTATATTAGTTTTCATAAAGGACTGGCTTGTCTGGTTATCAACGATACCAATGACGTTGCTTTCACGAATGAACTTCGCCAACATATAGATAATTTATTGGTGCAAGACATCGTTAAATCTCCTGCAAGAAACAAATTTATCCAGGCCAAAAATGAGGAGGATCAGATTCAAGTTTATATCTCAGGTGATATTGAAAGTAATGTGCAAGAAAGTATTTCATCCATCAATTTAATTGATAACAAAATCGAACTTCTGGGTGCTGGCACCAAGAATCCTGTTAAAGTAAAACAGCATCAGCAGTTTCATTATATCACGGACGATACGAGTTTGGTCAACGCCGTAACGGGAGAATTACCCGACACGCTCAACCATTACTTTAACGGGAGTTTAAAGATGTTGGGGATACCTACTGAAGGTATAGTATCTACTCAAATGCATTACAAAGGTGTTAAACTAAAAACAGAACACACTCAACTCAAATTACTCCCTCAATTTAATGGTGTATTTCATTTTAAGGATAGTTTAAAAATTGAAGATTTTAATACCGCAGGGATAAGCCTTTCAGAAGATGGGACCATGGAGTTTCCTCCACTTAAAATTTTAGGAGAATATTTCTATGTTCTGCACCTGAATGCGCATGAAATTTATGTGGGAATTAATGAAAACCCTTCTTTTACGACTTTAAATAAGCCCAAGGAATTCGAATTAAAGGGAGACATCAAGGATTTACTTACCGTAGATACCGATCCTTTTATGTTAGGAATTTTAAACAACTTTCCGCTCTATAGAAACTCGAGAACTCTCTTAGAGCGTGTTGAGCACTTTGAAGTTTGTGCTCATGAAGTAGGCAATAACCAACTCACTATAGAAGGTGAAATGCGTTTCAAAGACAAACAAGAAGCGAGTCTCGAACTGGTAAAATACCTGCTTTCTTTTATTCGCTAAACAACTGGTGAAAATACTTCGGTGCCCCGAGCAGTCTGGACCCATACCAAGAAAAGTATTCTCCATCCACTAAGTATATCTTTGCTTGAGGAAGTATCTTTTGAATTTCAGCCACGTGTTTTTCTTTAAACGGATAGGGTTCAGAACTCAATAAAACCAATTCTGGCTTCTCCGCTAAGGAACTTAATTCTATCATCGGATATCTTTCCTCTTTAAGGACATTTGTTGCCCCTAAATGATCGTGTAAAACATGATCTATAAAGGTATTTGGTCCTACTCCCATATAGGGATCTTTCCAAATTAGGTACAAGACTTTTTGATCTAACTTTAATTTTTCGAGAGCAACAAACTCTTGTTCTATGCGCTTTACCATATTCTGCGCATGATCCTCTAGCTTTAAAATTTCGCCTAAAGCTAGAATCATTTTCAAGCTATCTGAAAGTGTAAAGATGTCTGACATCCACACAGGAGCAACATCTTCTAAAGCCAAAATGTCTGACTTCTCATTCTCCTCCTTGTTCCCTATAATTAGGTCCGGTTTTAAAGCCTTTACCTTGTCTAAATCAACATTTTTAGTTCCACCAACACGCGTTTTACTACGGAACCATTCTTCGGGATGTATACAGAATTTGGTTATCCCCACTACCCTATCTCCCAAGCCCAAATCATAGAGTAACTCGGTTTGAGAGGGTACTAACGAAACAATCCGCTCAGGCACATGGCCCAGGCGGATTGTTCTATGCATTTGATCAATAAATTCCATGTTATGCTATCGCGTCAATGATATCGTAACGTGTAATAATATTGTATTTACCGTTTTCTAATTTCACCAAAACAGCCGGTGTTTCTCTGTTGATCAATTTAGAGATTTGATCGATGTTTGCAGATGCTTCAACCACTGGTAATGGGTCTTTCATTACTGTAGAAATTGGATCATCGACGATATTTGGGTTATCAATCAATAACTCAAACAATGTTTTATCATCTACCAAACCAACAAATTCACCATCCTTCATTACAGGAATCTGAGAGATTTTAAAATCGCGCATTTTAGAAACTGCATGCGAGATTAATTCTTCGCTCATTAAAGATACTAAAGGTAAGTTGGCATGACTTTCAATCAAGTCTAAAGCTGTTTTCTTTTCTTCCTCCAAGAAACCTCTCTCACGCATCCAATCGTCGTTAAACATTTTACCAACGTAACGCGAACCGTGATCGTGGAATAAAACAACCACTACATCATCTTCTGTAAGTTCATCTTGCATTTGCAATACACCTTTGATAGCAGCTCCTGCTGAGTTACCTACAAAAATACCTTCTTCACGTGCCAATCTACGTGTGTAAACCGCAGCATCTTTATCGGTAACCTTTGTAAAGTGATCGATAATGTCAAAATCAACATTTTTTGGAAGAATATCTTCTCCAATCCCTTCAGTGATGTATGGGTAAATTTCGTTCTCGTCGAATATTCCAGTTTCGTGGTACTTCTTAAATACAGAACCGTAAGTGTCTACCCCCCAAATTTTTACATTCGGATTTTGTTCTTTTAAGTATTTACCAACTCCTGAAATTGTACCTCCAGTTCCAACACCTACGATAAAGTGAGTGATTTTACCTTCTGTTTGTTCCCAAATCTCTGGTCCAGTTTGTTCGTAATGCGCCTGGCGGTTCGCCAAGTTATCGTATTGATTCACATACCAAGAGTTCGGTGTTTCTTCTGCCAACCTTTTAGAAACTGAGTAGTAAGAACGTGGATCCTCTGGTTCAACTGCTGTAGGACAAACAACAACTTCTGCACCTACGGCACGCAAGATGTCCATTTTCTCCTTACTCTGCTTATCTGCCAAAACACAAATTAATTTGTATCCCTTCGCAATAGCAGCTAATGCAAGTCCCATTCCTGTGTTACCTGAAGTACCTTCAATGATAGTTCCTCCTGGTTTTATCCATCCCTTTTCCTCTGCATCTTCGACCATTTTCACAGCCATTCTATCTTTTACAGAGTTACCTGGGTTGGTAGTTTCTACTTTTGCCAAGACTGTAGCCTTAACATCTTTAGTTAGTTTGTTAATCTTCACCAAAGGAGTATTTCCTATGGTTTCTAATATATTGTTGTAATACTTCATATCAATTTGTTGTATTCTAAATACGCACACAAAAATAACAGTACTTTACGAAAGGGAAAGTCAGTTTTGTGATAATTTAAGACAAGTTCTTTTTATGCTAAGTTTGCGATAAACTCCATGGTGTTCACACCATCTGCATAATCCTCTAAACCAGGACTTTGAACAGATCCAAAAGGAAGGTAATTATGTCCTACCACCGCTTGAATATCTTCTGCCCTCTCTTTTATATATTGCTCCACTTCTTCTTGGTGCTCATACCTGTGGTAGAACAACACACCAATTGGAGAGAACAATCTATCATCTTCTTTGGTCAATAAGAATCCATTTTCTAAAAGATCATCTTGATTCAATAAATAGATAGCCCTGTGGTAATCGAAGTTATTGGCGTATTTATTATGGTTGATTATTTCTCCAAAATCTACAATGGCACCAAAGAATCTATCGATATCAAAATCTTTTGGCATTAATACTTGTGTTACATTTCTACAACCCAATCCGTAATGCGTAAAAATATCGCTTCCGAGTGCCTGTAATTCTTCTTTGGTCTCCTCGCCTGTTAACACGGCTAAAGAAGTTCTCCCTTTGCGAATGATGTTAGGATATGCTCCAAAATACTTTTCGAAATACTGAGCAGAGTTATTAGATCCCGTAGCAATTACAGCATCTGGATTTTTCAAGTTTCCTTGCACGAATTCTATGAATTGGAGGAATTCCGGATCAAACTTAGCGAGTACCTCACAAAAGGCTGGTAAAAGATGTTTATCTTCTGAAGACAACTTACACACCGCTTTATTACCAGAAAGCAATACACATAA
>NZ_JBVCPV010000047.1:0-17771 GCF_057456495.1 Lishizhenia sp.
CTCTCCCTCTATGGAAACATGTTTAGGAGCTAATGTTTACAGAGAGTCTGGTAATAAAATAGTTCGAAATAGACGTCAAAAAGTAGGTGATCCTAAATTGATTCATAAGTTAAAATCGGTAAATAATATTCTTATAGGTAAAATGGCTTTGGGAGATTTTCCGGGTTGGAAAAAAAACTGTTTAAAACGTTTAGATCGAATTCATGCCGAAAAACCGATTGATTTAATATTGTCTTCATTTGCTCCAGAAGATGCCCATGAAATTGCATTAGCTTTTAAAAAGAAAAACCAGGACGTTAAGTGGATTGCTGATATGAGGGATGAAATGAGTTTGAACCCCTTTTACAATGGTCAAAGAAAAGCTAAACTTCAACGTCTCGAAAAAGAAATAGAGCCCTATGTTGATGCAGTTTCCTCTGTGAGTTTACCAATTTTGGATGGTTTTAAATCATTGATGAATAAAAATCAAAACATCGATTTCATTGAGGTCAGAAATGGGTTTGATCATGAAAGAAGTGAGGTGTATAATTTCAACGAGGAATTTACCATGTTATATGCCGGAACTTTTTATGCCGAAAGAAAACCAACGGAGTTTTTTAAAGCTCTGGTAGAATTGGATCAAGAAGGAAAGCTTCCACAGGATATTCAAATACAATTATTAGGAACGCATCTTAATTTCAAAATTCCTGCTGTATTGAAAGATAAAATAAAAGTGTTACCATCAATGTCTAATGAAGAATGTTTAAGTTACATGTTCAAGGCAGATTGTAATTTACTTTTACATCCTCCAATGGGAGTGAAAGGAGTTTTTACAGGAAAGCTTTTTGAGTATTTATCTACAATGAAGCCTGTATTTGGAATGGTTGATCTGGATGATGTTGCAGCAGACTTAATTCATGAATTAAATGGAGGGGTATGTGTAGATTTTTATGATGTTGAAGGAATTAAAAGATCTTTTTTAACCTTGTACAAACAATGGCAACAAAAGGAGAAACAGGCCTATAAAGAAGAACTTGTGCCAACATTACATAGAAAAACTCAAACCAAGATAGTTGAAGCTCAAATTGAAAAGCTACTCGCATGAAAATTCTGTTTCTAGCCGATGTTAATTCTTCTCATACCCGAAAATGGGTGATGGGACTTCGAAAAAATAATATAGAAGTAGCAATCTTTAGTATGTCGGCTCCAAGAGAAGATTGGTATACTAATATAAGTGTAGAATGTGTTTATTTTGGAGCAGATCCGAGTTTACAAGATAAACAAAGTGCATTTGCCAAACTTTCTTATTTAAAGGCTGTAAAAGAGGTTAAAAGTTTTGTTAAAAAAATACAACCTGATGTTGTACATGCTCACTATGCTACGTCTTACGGATTACTAGGCGCTTTATGTGGTAGAAGGCCTTACATTATCTCTGTTTGGGGCTCTGATATTCAGGACTTCCCTTACAGGTCTATGGTGCATAAGCAAGTAATGCGTTTTATCTTTAATAAAGCAGATTTAATTTGTTCTACGAGTGATTCTATGCTTAAGGACATCGACTATGTTGGTGCTAAACGTAAAGTGAAACTTCCCTTTGGAATTAATTTAGAAGAGTTTAAGGTGAAAACACACATAGATAAGGATGTTTTACACTTTGGTACCGTTAAAACTATGGATACGGTTTATGGAGTTGATATTCTTATTCGGGCATTTCATAAGTATTTGGAGCAAACTAAGAGGAAGGATGTACTTGAGTTGTACGGGAAAGGTCCTCAAATGGAAAATTTAAAAGACCTTGTCAAGGTACTAGGAATAGATAATTCTGTTCATTTTCACGGTTATGTTAACAGAGTAGATATAGCAGAGGCTTACTTAAACTTAGATGTATACATGTCTTTGTCAAGAAGAGAAAGCTATGGTGTTGCTGCGCTCGAAGCTTCTGTTTCAGGTTTGCCATTAATTACAAGTGAGGCGGAAGGCTTTAAAGAAGTTTTAGTGGAAGGTGAAACGGGTTATAGAGTTGAAATAGAGCCTTTAAACCTACAATTAGTAGTAGATAAAATGATGCTCCTACAGAATGTAGAATTGCGAAAGGAAATTGGTTTGAAAGGAAGAGAAAGAGTGGTTGAGTTTTTTAACTTTGAAAATGATATCCAGCAACAAATAAAAATATACAGAGATTTACTCGATGAAGGAGTTTGTAAAGAATAAGGTATATCCTTTAAGTTTATTTTTAATACCTATAGTCCTTGTCAATGCGACAAAATTTATTGTGCCAGCTATAGCTTTGTGGGTAGTCGCCTCATTTTTTCATTTTCAAAAACCAGTTTGGAAAGAAATTCCTTGGATAATTTATGGAATACTTTGTTTTTTCATACTACATGTCATTGGATTAATCAACACGGAAAATTTGGGATATGCGGGGAAAGATTTGGAAACAAAACTGTCTTTTGCAATCTTTCCAGTCATTTATATTTTCACTTATAAAAATCTAAAATTAGAGGCGATATCATGGGGGAAATGGGGATTTGTTGTAGCAAGTGGATTCGCAATGCTTCATTCTTTTATTAAAGCATATCTCTGTGATTCTTCTGGATATGGAGCGTGTTATGCCCCTCATGTGTATGGTTTTCAAATGCATGGAACCTATTTAACTGCAATTTATTTGTTCTCTGCAGTTTTACTGATAAAATGGCAAAAGTTTAATTTCGTAGCATTAATTTTAAAAGTACTTTATGTACTGCTTCTTTTAGTTTCATTATACTATATAAGATCCTTAAGCAGTATAGTAGTTGTTGCCCTGTTAGCGATTATTTTGTGGGGTAGGGCGATTTTTAAAATGAAAAGTTGGTTGCTGAAGATTTCTGTTATTCTACTTCCTCTTATGTTTCTATTTAATATAAGTAGAATCGAAGCTGTTGAAAGAGATCTGGATTCGACTGCAACAACTATAGAGAATTATATTAAGGATAAAGATCTTTTCTTGGAAAACGCAAAGGATAATTCAAATTCTTCAGGAGTAAGGATGGTATTATACACGCTGTCATGGGAGTTAATTCAAGAGCATTTTTTTGGAGTGGGAACGGGGGATGTAAAAGATGTATTGTATAAGAAATATGAGGCATATGGTTTTCATAACTATATAGAGAAAAAATACAATCCCCACTCACAGTTTTTTCAAACGTTTATCGCTTTAGGCTTTTTGGGAGCTCTGTTATTAATATATGTACTTATACACCCTATCCTTTGGGTGAAAGCATATAAACAAAAGGAAATATTTTATTTAGCTATTATTATTTTTATTTCCTGCGCTTTCGAATCTTTTTTAGAGAGGCAGGTAGGCGTAATTTTCTTTAGCTTTGCAGCTTTCTTATTAGTTAACCCTAAAGCATTAAAAAAAGCATAAATTAGTGAAAGTATCAGTTGTAATACCTTGTCGTAATGAAAAACCATACATCATAGAATGTTTGGATGCTATTTATGCCAATACCTTGGTGGAAAAGGAGGAGATTGAAGTGTTGATAATTGATGGACAAAGTGATGATGGTACAAGAGAACTTGTCGAATCTGTTTTAGGAAACTATAAGAACCTTAGAATTATTGATAACCCTCAAAGAATAACTCCTGTAGCTTTTAATCTTGGGGTAACGAACAGCACGGGTGAATATGTTCAACGTGTAGATGCACGTCACATTATTTGTGAAAATCACTTAGAAACAGGAATACGCTTACTGGAAAATCAGGAGGAGATCTGGTGTGTAGGTTCAAAATTGATCAATGAATACACCAACCAAGAAGGTGCAATTATTTCAAAAGCTATGGATACCCCTTTTGGTATGGGGGTAGGGAACTTTAGAATTCTGGAAAAATCAGGATTTACGGATACAGTAACGAGTCCTATGTATCCCAGATGGGTTTTTGATAAGATAGGTATGTTTGATGAAGAATTGGTCCGCAACCAGGATGATGAATTCAACTATCGATTGACACAGGCCGGAGGGAAGGTTTGGTTCGAAGCTTCAATTTGGCTAAAATACTACGTGAGGTCTACCTATGCAGGATTAAAAAAACAATTCTTTCAATATGGATACTGGAAGGTTTTTGTCAATAAGAAACACAAGGCCGTGACTACCGTCAGACAGTTGTTTCCACCGTTGTTTGTGTTGTTTGCTATCCTGAGTATTCCTTTGATGTTGTTGCATCCGTTCTTTATGTATGCGATAGCCTTAACGTGGTTGCTTTATGGTGCTTTAGCGCTCTATTTTGGATTTAAAAAAGGGACAGGCATTAAAGAAAGTTTCGGTATAATTCGCAGCTTTTTAATCATGCACTTTCAATATGGAGGAGGTTATTTAAAGGGTATCTATCACTTTTATCTGCTCAATAGAAAACCTTCACAGCGAGAAACAAAACTTTCGAGGTAGTTAATACCCAATGTGGAAAATAGCATCTCCTTTATTGACTATTGGAGCTTCATTTACAGCGAAAATATAACCATTCATAGGAGATTTAAAGCTACGCTCTGTTTTTCCAAAAGGGTCTGAAATAACACCGATTATCGTTCCTTTTTCTACATACGAACCATTCAATATACGCAAATCAAACATTCCCGACATAGGTGCACGTAACCATTTGGATTGTCTAAGTAATGTTGAGCCACGTTGTATTTCATCACCGTCGTCTATCATGTCCAAGTGATGCATGACACGTTTTACTCCACGTATACCTTCTTCCACGATGAAAGGATCTATTCTGTTTGCTTTTCCTCCTTCAAACAAGATGATGTTTTTCCCTTTTTTACTCACAGCTTCTCTCAATGATTTCGGAATCAATTTTGAATCTTTGATGAAAGGCGCGTCGAAAACTTCGGCCAATTCTACCGCTTGTGGATTCGAAAAGTCACATCTAATTTGAGGATAATTATTACGCTGTGCAGCTCCAGTGTGTATATCTATGATGATGTCAGCCAAAGGAGCGATGTGTTTCATAAAAGCGTAGGCGAACTGACTGGCTAAAGAACCACTTGCAGTACCCGGAAAACTTCTGTTTAAATCTCGGCCATCAGGTAATTCACGCATGAAGTTTAAAAAACCAAAGATGTTAAGAACAGGGATACAAATTACTGTTCCCCGTTGTGGTTTGTTTAAACCTGAACGAACAATTTTTCGAACAATTTCTATCCCGTTGATTTCATCTCCGTGAACGCCACCTAATAATAGAAGAGTTGGACCCTTTTTCTTGGCGTGATCAACAATGATAGGAATGTTCACCGGACTTGCTGTATGCAGTTTGGCCACTTCCAAATTAATGATGGCCTTCTTACCCGGTTGAACAATCGTATCTAATATTTGTATGGGTTTATTCATTATACCTTACGTTGTAAGTATTCTATGATTTCACCTGCGATATCTTTGTGCGTTGCGCGCTCTATACCTTCCAATCCTGGAGATGAATTTACTTCTAATACAAGAGGTCCGCGCTCACTTTGTAACATGTCTACACCGGCAATGCCTAAGTTTAATGCTTTCGCTGCAAGTATCGCAGTTTCTTCTTCACGTTCTGTTAATTCAATAATTTTAGCGCTACCGCCTCGGTGAAGGTTAGATCTAAATTCTCCTTCTTTCCCTTGACGTTTCATAGCGCCAACAACTTTCCCATCTACAACAAAGGCACGTATATCAGCTCCTTTAGATTCTTTGATGAATTCTTGAACGATAACTCTTGCTTTTAAACCATTGAAAGCTTCTAATACAGATTCAGCAGCTTTTTTACTTTCTGCTAAAACCACTCCTAGTCCCTGTGTACCTTCTAATAACTTAATTACAATAGGTGCTCCACCTACCGCATCAATTAAATGTTCTACGTTATTGGAGTAGTTGGTAAATACCGTTTTCGGCATTCCAACTCCCTTTTTTGTGAGTAATTGTAAACTTCTTAATTTGTCTCTAGAGTTGCTTAAACCATTTGAACTTACAGTTGTGAAAGTTCCCATCATTTCAAATTGACGAACCACGGCCGTTCCAAAGAAGGTTACCGAAGCTCCGATACGAGGAATAACAGCGTCATATCCCTCTAAATATCTGTTTTTGTAGTAAAGAGTAGGGTTTTCTTTTTCCATCTCTAAACTACATTTTAAATGATCTATTACATCCACCTGGTGTCCGCGTAATACCCCTGCTTCTACAATTCTTCGTGTTGAATAAAGGTTGGCATCTCTACTTAGTACTGCTATTTTCATTTAATGTGTTTGACTGTGTGATAAATTCTTTTTTGATGTGTCTACCAAAAAATTGTTGTTTAGTAATTTTCTTCCCAAAAGTACTGGGTATTTCATTTTGTCTCTGCGTGACAAGGTGAACTCTGTGTTAAATATTTTTCCGAACAGAGTAATAGTTCCTTTCACCTTGTATCTAAGTTGACTTTGACCAGAACTACTTCTGACCTTTTTTAGACTATATTCCTTAAATGTAATAATTTCTCCGGTGTATTGTAAGTGTTGGTCTGAAAGGAAAATAACCTTAAGTTCATTATTTTCCTCCCAAATTTCACTGCAGTGTATCGTTGAGGTATAAGCTCCAGTGTCAATTTTAACCTTTACATCTTTTAAATTGAAATCGGGAAAGTTTGCCTTGTCGCTTTTTCCTATGATAAATTTCTCTTTTTTCATGGGCGTTATTCTAACCATTGAATATAAACATCAAATTCGATTTTATCGGTGTTGATTTCAATTCGTCCAGGAAATTTGTCTTGAGCATTAGTAGCGGTGTAGGTTTGAAAGTCTATCGTTTCCTCGTGAATCAAGTCGTCATTTTGTGTCCCAAAATCATCCGTAATTTGATCGAAATCCCAAAAGCTAAAATTTAAACTTACATTGAGGTTGTTGAAAGTTGTATCCTTCGAAAAATCAAATTCAAACTCATCTACTGGATTCGCTGGAGCGTCGAAATACGTTTCTTGTGATGCGAAAATCAAGTTGTTGTTTAAATCAGTTAACTCAAAGTACATATCAGCATTGGTTAGATCTAAATCATCGTAGTAGTCGCCAAAATAAAGCGTGTCATACTCTTGAACTTCAATTCTGGTAATTTTAAATTTTGTAAAATACTTGCAGCTACCATCCTCCTTGATTGCTTCTTCGGCATAGTTACTAGCCGCAGGATTCGTACATCCTTTTTTATTACATGCTGTAAGTAAGGGGAGTGCAAAAAGAGATAAGTAAAGTGCGTGTTTAAATAATTTCATAATATAGATGTTGAATATTGTATGATCCTCCAAAAACAAAATTGTTGCCAGAACAGAAATCCCTACAATTTTAATCTTTAATCCAAGTAAGTTTATCTTTCATAACCTTTAAGCGCATAAACCCAAAGCTCACCGTTACTTCCTTGCCATTTAATTCCTCTACGGTACCATTTTGTTTGGTTTCATTCAGCTTTACAGTGCTACCAACTTTTATTTTATCTAAAAATTGATTGTCTTTTTTCTTGGTGTTATTTCGCTGTTTCTTTTGCGGTTTATTTACGTTCTTTTTGAGTTCGATTTCTCTTTTTTGTTCGTCAATTTTAAACTTTTCTGTAGCGATATATTTTTTAACCTCTTGCAATAAACCATCATTGGCATTTTTAGACTTAGCGTTACTTTTATATTGATTGATGAAGTTTTGCAGTTTTTTTCCTTTTTGGATCAAATTGTTGTTCTTCTCATACAAGTCTTGTTGCGCCGCTAGTTTTTCTTCAAATTTCTTTTTAGAAGTTTCAAATTTGTTTTTAGCCTTGAGTGCTATTTCTTGGGCTTCGATGTGTTCTTTATTGAGTCGAGCCAAATAAGTTTTTTCGCGCTGTAACTCACTTAAAAGCTGGTCCATCTTAACCTTCTTTTCGTCTAAACGAGTTTTAGCCTCTTCAATCAACTCAATGTCAATACCGTTTATTTGTGCAACTTCAAAAGTAAAAGAACTTCCAGGTTGACCTAAACTTAACTTGTAAAGTGGTTCCAAGGTCTCCGTATCGAAAAGCATACAACCATTTACAGCATTTCTAAGTTTATCGGCTTTTAATTTAATATTGGCGTAGTGGGTGGTGATAACACCAAAACACTTTTTATTGTATAACGATTCAAAAAATACTTCAGCCAGTGCTCCCCCCAAATCTGGGTCAGATCCTGTACCAAATTCGTCAAGAAGTAGCATGGTTTTTTTATTAGCTACCTCCAAGAAGTGTTTCATTCTTTTCAACCTGTAACTGTAGGTACTCAATTCATTTTCTATGGATTGATTATCACCAATATCTGTTAACAAGGCATTGAAGAAGCACATTTTACTGTTTTCGTGAACAGGTACCAGCAAACCGCATTGCAGCATCAACTGCAATAATCCAACAGTTTTAAGGGTTATACTTTTACCACCTGCATTGGGTCCAGAAATTACGAGCATACGAGAAAACTTATCCATACTCAAGTATTGAGGGATAGTTGGCTTGTTTGCTGCTTTGTTTTTCATTAATAATACAGGATGATAAGCTTCAATCAACTCTAGTTCTGTAGTGTCTTGTATGGCGGGAAGTACACCATCAAACATCAACGCCAAGCGAACTTTAGCTTGAATGAAATCAAACTCTGTTAAAAGTTCTTGATAGGCTTTTATCAAAGGAAGATGAATCGAAAGCTCCTTTGTAAGTGCTTTTAATATTTTAAAAATTTCTTTACGCTCATCGTCGAGTAATAATTCTAACTCGTTGTTTAAAGGAACGTTAACTTGGGGTTCAATGTAGGTTAACCCTCCTGTTTTAGAAGATCCAACAACATTACCACTTACTTTCCTTTTGTGAGAGGAAATAACCGACAACACCCTGCGTTCGTCTAAAAAGGCTTCTCTGGTGTCACTAACCAGTCCATCCTTCATCAGTTTTCGCAATTCTCTATCAAAATTTTTATTGATTTGAATACGCGTACTTTTGATTTGTTGGCGAATTTGGAAAAGCTCTTCAGAGGCGTCGTCTTTAATTTCTCCAGATTTATCAAACACTTCATTGATAGGGTCCGCAATTTCTTTGGTGAAATAAACATCCTTCAATAAGGCATTTAAATGAGGGTAGTCTTCTTCTCTTTTGTTAAAGAAGTAAACCAAAGTGTTACACAACAAACTAGCACGTAGTAAGCGTCCAAAACTTTCTTTTTGTAAAGCAGAATTCGCAATGGGTAACATGCGAATTTCAGTTTTTAATTCTTCAAAGTCTATGCGCGGAAACTGTTCTCCCTCTGTTCTGATTTGTTTGTATTCGTTGGCATTGTTCAAATCTATCAACAGCTTTTTATTACTTTTTACTGGAGTTAAATTCAAGATGCGTTGGAGGGCAGTTTCACCCACACAAAATTCACTCATCTTTTCAATGAGGAAGTCGAACTCTAAATCTTTGTAAGTTTGTTTATCGTAATGTAACATCTAATTACAAAAATAATTTTAATCCTTTTCGCAGCTCATTTATCTTGAATTAATGAGCGCTTTATAAGTAAATAAATAGAAGACGAAAAAGTTTAAAGAAATGCATATTTATTTTTTATGTATTATTAGGCAGAATACATCCAATATGCAAAAAATTAAATCAATCAGTCTAGCATTGCTTCCGATACTTGGAGTATTGGTAATCGGTGTTGCTATTTATGCCTTCTTTCAAAGTACACCCGCTTTGATTTTTGTATTTTTCTTGGTCTTAGTCTCGCTGCTGCTATCCATGGGAATCTACAAGAGATCTATGCGTAAATCTAAGGAAAAAGTAAAAGTTGTAGAAACAGATTTACCAGAAATAGAAAATGATTTGATTTATATAGATCCTAACAATTTTGAAGCTAACTTTTCAAAAGAAAAAGGATTGCTTTATCTGGCTGGAGAAAAGGTAGTTGATCAGGAAGTTACACTTACACAAGTAGTTTACGATAAATTGACAGATGATTTAAAAATGAGTTTTAGCTCAGGAATAAAAGTCATAGCAAAGGGTATGCAAAACATAGGAGTAGGAGATCAACAGGTGTGTTTGTTCTACTTTGATCATATGTTAATAAAGGTTGGAAAGCGTTCTAGAAGCTTCACCATGCATAAAAAAGAACTCTATGAGGTTCTCGAAGAGGAGGAGAGTCATGTTATTTTTACTCATAAGATTCCTCCACTTGTGTTTCATTGGTAGTTGGTGTTTCTTCTTCATTTTCAAGGAATACCAAGAAGGCTATTAATCCAAGTAAGAATAGTATAAGAAACAATTTGGGATCTTTGTAAAGTGGTTTTTTGGGACGTTTTGTTAGACGCTTGTAGCCATGAGAAACAGTCGCAAAGTCTTTGTACTTTTTCAATTGCTCTTCAGAAGGTTCAATTTCTGATTTTCTATTGATTTTAAATTTTCTCATTATTTCTAGTATACCTCTTTCTTAATTTTTTCAATGATTCTGTATAAACGCATTTTTGCGTTGGCTTCACTTATGGCATAGATACTTGCAATTTCGCGAAAAGATTTTTGTTGGAAAAACCTCAACTCTATCAAGTCTAAATATTCTTGCTTTAGGTTATTGAGTATTTCAACAAGTTGTTCTTGCTTGTCTTGATTATCGCTTTCATCAATATCCATGAAGTCCATAAAACTCACCACATGCTTTTCTTCCACCTCTACTGTGTAAACTTTCTTATTTTTTCTAAAGAATTGATTGATTTCATTTTGAGCTATTCGAATGAGCCATGTGCTAAAAGCATAGCCCTTGTCTTCGTATTTCCCGATAGCAGCAAAGGCTTTAATGAAGGTTTGTTGCGTTATGTCACCCGCCAAAGCTTCATTTCCTCCCAAACGTTTGAAGGCAAACCTGAAGATTTTATCAAAATTTCTTTTGTATAATTCTCCAAATGCCTTTTCACTTTGTTTAGCAGTCTCTATGAGCTGTGATTCAGTGAGTTGAGTGAGTTTCCGTTTCTTTATCATTGTTCTTTGCAGTAGAGCGTTCTACAAGTTTAATACACTTTTAGTTAAAAGTAACAGATTGTCATAATATTAACTTTTTTATATCCAACCCTCGCCGTTAATCCTACGTTTTATAGGTGTGAAATTATTTTTAATAATTATTTTTACGAACGAAATTTATTAAAACTATGAAGAAAATTTACTTATTAGCGGGTGCTTTGGTTGGTTCTTTAGGAATCAATGCACAAGTTGCTCCTACCTATTCAAACCAAGCTCAAAAAACAGATGCTTTTAAATCAAGACCTGCATACCACGGGTTAGAGCAGTTCCAAAATAGAGCTGAAGGTGATGTAGTTTGGTCAAACGATTTTGAAACAGCTTCAGATTGGGATCACGTTGACGGTCCAAACCACACAGATGGAGATTGGCAAATAGTAAGTGCTGTACCAGCATCTTTAGTGAGTCAAGAGCCTTCTTACGGTTTTCCTATAGAAATGAACTCTCCAACAGGTGACGTAAACTCAGGAAGTTTCGCATTCATCAATTCTGATGAAGCTGGAGGAAGTGCGACACAGGATGCTTACTTTGAATTGCAATCAGATATCGATTTATCAGGATACGCAAACACTGCACTTTCGGTAAGTTGGTACCAAATTTTCCGTCACTTCTATGATGCAAACTACATTGGTGTTTCTACAGATGGTGGTGCTACTTGGACAGATTACTTAGTAAACGATTTAGGAGTAAACGTTAACTCTAACGATTTAGGAGTTTTACAAAACGTACTTTCTCTTCCTACGCCAGCAGGTGGATGGACAGCAACTACTAGAATTCGTTTGAAATACGAAGGACAGTGGGATTGGTTCTGGGGAGTTGATGATATTGAACTTTTCGAAACTTACTCTAATGATTTATCGATCAACTACTTTAGACCATTAGCAGGTAACGATCCAACAATGCATATACCATTGGATTACACATATATTCCAACTACACAATCTTCTTTCCCTGGATTCTCAGGTCAAGCTGCATTCAAAAACTTAGGAGCAGTTGATCAAACTGATGCAGCATTGAAAATGGATGTTGTAGGACAATCTTACTCAGAAGTTGGAACTACGAAAAGTTTAGTAGCTCAAGCTACAGATACTTTCGAAGTTTCTACATTATTTGATATTGTAAGTGCAGGTGTTGGTACATACCAATTCATTGGAACACCAGATTTAGGAACTGCAACAGATGCAGTTCTAACGAATGACACGATTATCAAGGAAGCATACTACGGTGGAAACATCTTCGCTCGTGATGATGAGTCATTAAGAGGTGCTATCGGTGGTTTAGCAGGTACTTTAAATGGTCAAGCTTTAACGATTGGTAACTACATGGAAGCATTTGATGATGTAAACATCGGAATGATGAAAATGTACATCGTTGGTGCAGCAGACAACACTCCTTACATCGGACAAGAGGTTTACGGAGCTATTTACTTATTAAATGGAGACGGAACAGCTACTTTGGCAGCAACTACAGAAGTATACACGTTAACTGATACTGATATGGATAGCTGGATTTCAATTGGAATGGACGGCGGAGGAATTGCTACAATTCCTGCAGGTACAGCATTCATCGCAACAGTGAACAACAGTGGTGGATCTACTCCAGTACGTTTCGGTATGGCACAAAGTGTTGAACAAGGAACTGTATTAGGAATTGACCCAACTTCTGCAGCAGGAGATGTATACAACTTAACAGATCCAGAAGCTATTAAAATTAGAATCTTGGAATCTGCGTTAAGTGTAGAAGAAGTTGAGGCTAACTTTAACTTAAGTGTTTACCCTAACCCAGCAACTGATAATGTAAACTTAGACTTTACATTGGCTGCACAAACTGACGTAACTGTTACAATTACAGATATCGCAGGTAAAGTAGTTTACACAGATGCAATTGGAAGTTTAAATGCTGGTGAACACACAACTGCAATTTCAACAAACGGATTAACAAACGGAGTTTACATCTGTAACTTCGTAGCTGGTGATTCAGTTGTTACTAAGAAATTGGTGGTTAAAAAATAATTTCACACAATTTTAAGAAGTACCCCAGAGAGATCTGGGGTATTTTTTTGTTTTAAACTTCGCGCATTTATTTATTTTTGCGCCTAAACCGATTACATAGAAATTATGAAAGGATATGTATTTCCAGGTCAAGGAGCCCAGTTTTCAGGAATGGGAAAAGATCTGTACGATAACTCAGAAAAAGCAAAAGAACTTTTCAATAAAGCCAACGAAATTTTAGGATTTGATATCACTAAAATTATGTTCGAAGGAACCGATGAAGAGTTGAAGCAAACGAAAGTAACTCAACCAGCAATATTTTTACACTCTACTATTTTAGCAGAGGTCTTAGGTGATTCTTTTCAACCGAATATGGTGGCAGGTCACTCATTAGGAGAATTATCTGCTTTAGTTGCGAACAAAACTTTAGCCTTCGAAGATGGATTAAAGTTGGTGTATAAACGTGCATTGGCTATGCAAGAGGCTTGTGAAAAAGAGCCTTCTACAATGGCTGCAATCTTAGGGTTGGAAGATGCAGTAGTTGAAGCTGTTTGTGAAGAGGTTGATGGAGTAGTTGTAGCAGCTAACTACAATTGTCCAGGTCAATTGGTAATCTCAGGAGCAGTTGAGGCAATTGATAAAGCATGTGCATTAGCTACTGAAAAAGGAGCGAAAAGAGCTTTGAAATTGCCCGTAGGTGGAGCATTCCACTCTCCTTTAATGGAGCCAGCTCGTGAGGAATTGGCAAAGGCTATTGCTGCTACTGAATTTTCAACGCCAATTTGCCCAGTTTACCAAAACGTTACAGCAAGTGCGGTTTCAAATCCAGATGAAATTAAAGAAAACTTAATGGCACAATTAACTGCGCCTGTGCGTTGGACACAAACTATGCAACAAATGATTGCTGATGGTTGTGAAGAAATCGTAGAGGTGGGACCAGGAAAAGTGCTACAAGGTCTATTTAAAAAAGTAGATAGAAAGTTTCCAACTTCTAGTGCTACGTTGTAATAAGCATTCAATACAAAAAAGGCGATGGTTAACCATCGCCTTTTTTTATAGCTTATAATTCAATAAATCTAAATCTAATAATTTGTGGAAGTAACTTCTTTTTAAATGACTTTCTAAAAGTTTTAGATGTTCAATTCTATGACAATCCGTTCCTGCTAAATCCACAAGTTTATTGTCTATTAACAACTCTGCTTGCTTTTTAATGTGTGGACCATAATGTCCGGTTAAAGAGTTTAAGTTAACTTGTATCAGTACGCCTTTTTCTCTTAATTCCCTCGCCTTTTCTACCGATCCGTGGTAGTATAAATAACGTTCGAAATGTGCAAGAACTGGTGTGTAACCTTTGGTTTGTAATTGAAAAATTAGCGCATCAATTCCCATAGGTTCGTTGGTGAAACTAAACTCAAAGAGTACGTGATTTCCTGCCCACGTTAATACATCATCATTGTCAATTCTTTCAATAAAAGTCTCATCAAAGAAGTATTCTGCTGCAACCTCTACTTGTATATCTAGATTTGTTTTCTCCAATTCATCTAATAACACATTGTAAGCATCTGTAATGCTTTTAGTTGTGTTAGGGTAGAGGTCTGTGTAAACGTGCGGGGTGGTTATTATTCTATCGTATCCTAATTCCTTGAATTTTGTTAACATACCTATGGATGCATCTACATTTTGTGCACCATCATCTACTCCTGGTATTAAATGGCTGTGTACATCTATGCCCAAACGCGATAGATCGACAGGAGTTTTTGCTTCTTTCTTCTTAAATAATGAAAACATAATTCAAATTTTTTAAGTAGCTAAGATTCGTATTGATTCGTGTAGTATTCTTGATAGTCTCCTGAAATAATGTTTTCAGTCCACTCTCTATTGTTCAGATACCAGTCTACTGTTTTTTCTAATCCTTCTTCAAACTGTATACTTGGCGTCCAGCCTAATTCTTTCTCCAGTTTAGAAGCATCAATGGCGTAACGTTTGTCATGACCAGCTCTATCTGTAACGAATTTGATAAGCTTTTTAGAACTGCCCTCTGGTCTACCAAGTTTGTGATCCACAATAGATATCAAAGCATGAACTAAGTCTATATTGGTCCATTCATTCAATCCACCAATGTTATACGTTTCACCTAATCTTCCTTCGTGGAATATTTTATCAATTGCAGCCGCATGGTCTTCAACCCATAACCAATCTCTGATGTTATCACCTTTTCCGTAAATCGGTAAATCCTTTTCTTGTACAATGTTGTTAATCATTAAAGGAATTAACTTTTCAGGGAATTGATGGCTCCCGTAATTGTTCGAGCAATTCGAAATTTTTACCGGTAAACCATAGGTGTGATGATAGGCCATTACAAAGTGATCTGAAGAAGCTTTCGATGATGAATAGGGACTTCTTGGATCGTATGCTGTAGTTTCGCTAAATAGACCTTCAGCACCTAAAGAACCATATACTTCATCTGTTGATATATGGTAGAATAAGCGGTCTTTAGCACCAGCCCATTTTTCTTTGGCAATATTCAAAAGGTTTACCGTTCCCACAACATTTGTCATTACAAATGCCATAGGACCAGAAATACTTCTATCTACATGCGACTCAGCCGCAAGATGAATAATATCAGTGATATAAAAATTAGAAAACACTTTTTCAAGATCTGAAAGTTCACAGATGTCTCCTTTTACAAAGGTGTAGTTGTCTGCATTTTCAAGGTCTTTTAGATTGTTTAAATTTCCAGCATAGGTCAATGCATCAAAATTAATGATGTGATATTCTGGGTAATTGTTTACCAATCTACGTACAAGGTGAGAACCGATAAAACCGGCTCCACCTGTAACTAATATGTTTTTCTTGTAATCCATTTATTTACCGAAAGTCATTTGTTCGTTGCGTTTCTCGTAAATGCGCTCAATGATTTCCACTACTTTCAAACCTTCTAAAGCATTTGTTGTAGCTGTAGTTCTACCTTTTAAAGTGTCTACAACATTATTAATGATGTAGTGGTGATTGGCAGCAGACCCTTTGTATGCTCCGTAGTCATTTCCAGGGTTTGTTGGTGCCAATTCAGGCATTTCATATCCTGCTATATTACAAACTTCAACTTCGTTCATATATTGTCCACCTATCTTAACAGATCCTTTTGAACCTATAATGGTCATAGAACTTTCTAAGTTTTGATTAGCAACCGCAGTAGAATAGTTTAATGATCCCATTCCTCCATTGATAAAGTCAAAACTTACAAATCCAGAATCTTCAAAATCTGTAGAATCTTGATGCGTAAAATCGGCAAATTTTCCTTGAATGTTTTCTATATCTCCAAATAACCAGTACATGATGTCAATGAAGTGTGAGAATTGCGTGAAAAGTGTACCACCGTCTAAATCTTGTGTTCCTTTCCATCCTCCAGCTTTATAATAGCGGTCGTCTCTGTTCCAATAGCAGTTCAACTGAACCATGTGTATATCACCAAGAGTCCCGTTAGAAACGATTTCCTTGATCCATTCAGAGGGCGGAGAGTAACGGTTTTGCATTACGCAAAATACTTGTTTAGACATTTGTAAAGATTTGAAAATTATCTTCTCACAATTGTCTTTGCTCAGTCCCATAGGTTTTTCACAAACAACATGGTATTTATTTTCTAATGCCTTGATAGATTGCTCAGCATGTAGACCGTTAGGTGTACAGATATTTACAACATCAATCTCTATATTAGCTGCTAATAGCTCATCTATAGAAGAAAAGAAAGGAACATCGAAATGCTCTGCATCACATGCCTTTTGATCTCTAACATCTACTAATGCTACTAATTCTGCCTCCTCATTTCGTCTAATCATTTCTGCATGGCGTTTTCCGATATGCCCTGCACCAATAACAGCGAATTTTATTATATCCTTACTCATTTATTTTTGTAACAGTATGATTATCTAATTTGTATTTTTCCTTACTTTCTGGACACGTTGCTATTCCTTCATGATTAAATTCAAGACGATGTCCGTACTCACTCATCCAACCTATTTGTTTAGCTGGATTTCCAACAACTAACGCGTAAGCTGGAATATGTTTGGTTACTACGGCACCTGCTCCAATAAAAGCAAATTCTCCAATATCATGGCCACAAACGATAGTTGCATTTGCACCAATAGAAGCACCGCGTTTAACCCTAGTTCTTTCGTATTGTCCTCTTCGGTTTACCGCACTTCTGGGATTGGTAACATTTGTAAAGACCATAGAAGGACCTAAAAACACATCTTCTTCACAGATAACGCCCGAGTAGATAGAAACGTTGTTTTGGACCTTACAGTTCTTTCCTAAGGTAACATCAGGTGATACCACAACGTTTTGACCAATGTTACAGCCTTCTCCCAGGGTAGCATTATTCATGATGTGGGAAAAGTGCCAAATTTTAGTTCCTTTTCCAATCGCAGCTCCTTCGTCAATTACTGCTGTTTCATGTGCGAAGTAATCCATATTAGTTGATGTATTTTTCGAAATTGTTATGTTCTTTTTTATACAGTTTTTCTTCGGGTAGGTCTTTGAAATACGCGTAGGTTCTTTTCAATCCTTCCGACCTGTCTATTTTTGGTGACCAGTCAAGTATTTCTTTGGCTTTACTAATATCTGGCTGACGTTGTTTTGGATCGTTTACAGGAAGTTCTTTATAGATTACTTTTTGGGTAGTTCCTGTTAATTGAATGATTTCTTCCGCAAAATCGCCAATGGTGATTTCATCTGGATTTCCAATGTTTACAGGTTGTGCGTAGTCAGAATGAAGCAAGCGAACAATTCCCTCTACTAAATCATCTAC
>NZ_JBVCPV010000048.1:0-17483 GCF_057456495.1 Lishizhenia sp.
GAAGAATAAGGCATCTTTCAACTGATCATTAACATATGCCTTGGTAGTAATAACCCCTTGCCCTTCTTCAAAACGTACACTTGTTCTAAACTGGGCATCTTTCATGTACATTAAAGTGGCTTTTTTTTGCGCCTCCGTTACATCTGTGCTAAATGCAGCTGCTTCGAGGTACATCGCATCAGGTTTTGTACACAATACGATATCTGCATCATCAGACAAGACCTCATGGGCTACTTCTTGCTTTTCTTTGGACTTGTTCTTTGCAAAGAAATCTTTCACGTAAGGTACAGGATCCATGATTTCTTCCTTTTCAACAAAAGCAACAGCCATTTTTGGAGTAATAGCAATCACTTGGTTGTCACTAACAAAAATCGATAATTCTTCTTCTTCCGATAAATTCGTAAAACTCATGTTTACGATTTGATCTACTAATTTCTGATGATCTTTCACATCTAAAATTAACACTCCTTTATCAGCAGGTAAACCATCAGTAGTATCTGAATTTTCAACTGCAAAATATACGCGAACATCATCTGGTAACGCCAAATTAAAGGTGTCTAACGTATTCGATAAAACCTCACCATACATCGGTAAGTTTTTAGCATCTGACTTATTTACAATTTGATTATAATCAACAGCACCGTATGCTACAACTGATGCATGCGTAGCAACATAGCTTTCTAAAAGCTCATCGGCTTTCAATCCTTTTATGCCCTTCTCACCACAAGAAAACAGCACTGCCGCCAATCCAAGACCTAAGATGATTTTCATTTTTTTCATGTAAAGAAAATTTATTTGTTAATTGTATTTCAAAGTTAAACTTATCCTGTAAATAGCATCATGCTTTACTTCTCTAGCCATGCTTTTTAACTAACTTTGGCCTATGCATTTTATTGAACCTCATTTTAGTTGGAGAGATTACTACGTTGCTTCTGAAGACGCGTATTCACCTTTCTTTGAACGAGAATATTCTGAATTTGAATTCAGCGATGCTCTCTACAACTTTGCTATTCATCCCCAATGGGATAATTTTGGTTCACCCACCCTCTTTATGAAAATACTCTATGCCGATTACGAAATCGGATTTTGCATTCTCGAATTCATAGGAGAATGGAACGATGCGATTAACAATGATATCATGACACTTAAACGCGATATTATTGAACATCTTATGCAGAACGGTATAGATAAGTTCGTTATTATAGGAGAAAATGTACTTAATTTTCACTATTCAGACGATAGTTATTATGAAGAGTGGTTTGATGAATTGGAGGATGGTTGGATAGCCATGGTGAATTTTCACGACCACGTCATGGAAGAGTTCAAAGAAATACATCTCGACCAATATTTTGTAATGGGAGGAGAATTAGAAGATGTATCTTGGAGAACCTACAGCCCTATTCAGTTTTATGGAAGAATAGAGCAGTATGTTCAAAAACGTTTAATGTAGTTCGCTTAATTTTTGAGCAACAATTTTATCCACTGGAAAAGTTAAATCTTTTGGACCAATACTTTCGAGCGGTTTCCACCTTGGTTGTTCTTCGGCATCCGTTAACGTAACTGGAAGATCACTTCCAAAGCTTCTATTGACTGCTTTTACCCAATAGTAAACACTGATTAATTGATCATTCTCATTGAAGGCGGATTGCTGAAAAAAATCGGTGCAGTAAAAAAGATCTCCAACATCTATTTCTAGGCTTAATTCTTCCTGAAACTCACGGACCAAACAATCCTTAAAACCTTCCCCCCACTCTAATCCACCTCCAGGAAATTTAGTAAAACTTCTTCCAAATCTATTTTCATCCGAAAGAAGTACATCTCCTTGATTATTGGTTAACAAACCGTAAACGCGAATATTAAATTGCTTCTGCACCTTCTAATACAGCTTTTATGTTTGGTTTAAAGTACAAGTCAGATTTTAAAATTTTTCCATCTTCCCTATAAATGGCATTTCCATTTTCATCCAACTTACTCATATTTGATCGCTGAATTTCTTCAAAAACTTCTACAATTTTATCTTGTAAACCGTGTTTCAATAAAGTTCCACATAAAATATACAATTGATCGCCCAAAGCATCAGCTACCTCTACTAAATCCCCTTCTTTAGCTGCTTCTAGGTACTCTTCATTTTCCTCTTGCATTAAGCGGTGACGCAAAGTGTAATCAGCTTCGCTAATCTCTCCTTTTGGTGTGTATTCATTTTTAATACCAAAACTGTCGTGAAATATCTCTACGGCCTTGATGATATCTGCAAAATCTTTTTTCATGCTTCGTGTTTTCTGCCAAGATATTATAAATGCAGAAGAGAACATTAGGTCAACGCTTAGTTTTTATTCACAATAACGAAGGGCTATACACACATTACGGATTTTCTTCCCTGAAGATCGGACATAAAAAAAACCGATGCATTAACATCGGTTCTCGTAGTAGTAGTTATTGTGGAATTATCCTAAATACATTTTCAACATCTTACTTCTAGAAGTATGTTTCAAACGTCTTATAGCTTTTTCTTTAATTTGTCTCACCCTTTCTCGTGTCAAATCGAAATGCATTCCGATTTCTTCTAGAGTTAGTGGAGCTCTTCCGTCCAATCCAAAATAGAATTTTACTACATCACCTTCTCTTGCTGTAAGCGTAGATAAACTTCTATTGATTTCCTTCGCCAGAGATTCTTGTAATAAAGTTTTCTCCGGACTTGGTAATGCATCGTTGGGAAGTACATCATACATTGATGAAGAAGATTCATCTCCTTCTTTCAATGGAGCATCCATAGATACGTGTCTACCAGAAGTTGCAAATGCAGTTCTCACTTCCTCCACAGTACAATCCAAAGACTCTGCTAATTCATGTGCACTTGGTGGACGCTCTAAACGCTGTTCCAATTCCGAAAAGGTTTTATTGATTTTATTGATGGATCCAATTTTATTCAGCGGCAAACGTACAATACGTGCTTGTTCTGCCAAGGCTTGTAAAATGGATTGCCTTATCCACCATACAGCATATGAGATAAATTTAAAACCACGGGTTTCGTCAAATCGCTTAGCAGCTTTTATCAAGCCCATATTTCCTTCATTGATTAAATCAGGTAAAGAAAGACCTTGGTTTTGGTATTGCTTAGAAACAGAAACCACGAACCTTAAATTCGCTTTCGTTAATTTTTCTAGAGCGCGATTATCACCTTCTTTGATTTTTCTGGCTAATTCAACTTCTTCTTCGGCGGTAATTAAATCTACTTTAGCAATTTCTTGCAAGTATTTGTCGAGAGAAGCAGTTTCCCGGTTGGTAACCTGTTTGGTAATTTTTAATTGTCTCATAGCGCTAACAGTTTTAAGATAAGAAAAGAACCAACTTATACTTTGTTGAAAGATAAGCTGTTATATTATAAACGTAGTACTAACTAAAAAGGTTGGAGTTTTTTTTGGTTTTGTTGATTTTTTTACATAACAAAAAAGCGAAACCCGCTAGGAGTCTCGCTTTTTCAATAATATATTTTCTAAAAAATATTAGTCTCTCAACACATTTCTAGAAATAACGATTTTTTGAACTTCAGAAGTTCCTTCGTAAATCTGTGTAATTTTAGCATCTCTCATTAAACGCTCTACGTGGTACTCTTTAACGAATCCGTAACCTCCGTGGATTTGTACAGCCTCAACTGTTTGCTCCATCGCTACTTTAGAAGCGTATAATTTAGCCATTGCAGAAGACTGGTCGAAGTTTCTTCCCATATCCTTATCTCTTGCAGACTTGTATACTAACAATCTTGCTGCTTCAATTTCAGTAGCCATATCTGCCAATTTAAAGGCGATAGCTTGGTGCTTAGAAATTTCTTTTCCGAAAGCTTTTCTTTCTTTCGAGTAAGCTGTTGCTAATTCGAATGCTCCTGCTGCGATACCTAAAGCTTGAGAAGCGATACCGATACGTCCACCAGATAAAGTTTTCATAGCGAAAGTGAAACCAAATCCATCTTCACCAATTCTATTTTCTTTAGGAACTTTTACGTCGTTGAACAATAAAGTGTGAGTATCAGATCCTCTAATTCCCATTTTATCTTCTTTTGCTCCAACAACAAATCCTTCCATTCCTCTTTCAACGATGAATGCGTTAATTCCTTTGTGTCCTAACTCTGGGTTAGTTTGTGCAATTACTAAGTAAACAGATGCCGAACTACCATTTGTAATCCAGTTTTTAGTTCCGTTTAATACGTAGTGATCTCCCATATCTACAGCAGTAGTTCTTTGCGATGTTGCATCAGAACCAGCTTCTGGTTCAGACAAACAAAATGCTCCGATTTTCTCACCTGTAGCTAAAGGAACTAAGTATTTTTGTTTTTGCTCTTCAGATCCGAATTTCTCCAATCCCCAACAAACTAAAGAGTTGTTAACAGACATACATACAGAAACAGATGCATCAACTTTAGAGATCTCTTCCATAGCGATAGCGTAAGAAAGTGTATCCATTCCTCCACCACCGTACTTCGGGTCTACCATCATTCCCATGAATCCTAACTCACCCAATTGCTTGATGATCTCTGCTGGAAATTCTTGGTTGTTATCTCTCTCAATTACTCCTGGTTTACAAACATTCTGAGCAAAATCTCTCGCTGCGTCTCTTACAGCTATATGTTCTTCTGTTAAATCGAAATTCATCCGTATGATTTTATAATTTTGATGTGGCAAAAATAAGCTTATTATTGAAAACCAGAAAACTTTCATATGTCATCCTCACAAACTTATATGATGATTGGACTAATGTCGGGAACATCTTTAGACGGACTCGATATCGTTCATGCGCAACTTAATTTCCATAACAACACATGGAATCACAAGCTTCTTCACTGTGAAACAATAGATTACACTTCAGATTTTCAACAAAAACTAAAAAACGCACACCAGCTTTCTGGATTAGAGCTTACGTATTTAAATAAAGAAATTGGTGAATATTTCGCTCAATCTGTGAATAACTTTTGTGAGAAAAACGCTATAAATAAAGGAGATATTGACGCAATTGCTTCTCATGGACACACCATTTTTCATCAACCAGAAAAAGGCATGACCTTACAAATTGGTTGTGGTCAAACTATTGCAGTCCAAACAGGCATCAAAACCATTAACAATTTTAGAGAAAAGGATGTATTACTTGGAGGTCAAGGAGCTCCCTTAGTTCCTGTAGGTGACGCTCTTCTTCTAAAAGGTGAGGCGGATGCATTTTTAAACCTAGGGGGATTTGCCAATATAAGCTTACCAGAACAGAATAATTTGGCGTTTGATATTTGTCCTGCAAACATCGTTCTCAATGCTATCATGAGCGAACAAAATCAGCGCTACGACAAAGATGGTCAAACCGGTCGTAAAGCTACCGTAAACACAGAACTTTTAAAGCAATTAAACGCCTTGAAATTCTACGGAAAACCGGCTCCAAAATCATTGGGATTAGAATGGGTAGAAAAGGAAATATACCCCTTATTGAAAAGCTATAGTTTTCAGGAAAAACTAGGGACTTTTTATGCACACATTGCCCATCAAATTGCACAAACTTTAGAAAAGCACAACGCTGCTTCTGTTATGATTACAGGTGGGGGTGCGAAAAATAGCTTTTTGATGGCTAAAATCAAGGAAAAATACTCAGGTAATATAAAGCTTCCGAATAGTGACATGATAGATTTTAAAGAAGCTTTGATTTTTGCATTTTTGGGCGTGTTAAACCTCCGTAACGAAAACAATTGTTTGGCGCAAGTTACCGGTGCAAAAGCAGATTCTAAAGGTGGAAATACCTATGAGCCTTAGATATTTTCAATTGATTGATTCTTTGCTTAGAATAAGTTTTTTACTTTTGCTGCCGTCAGTTTCTATTAATAAGTATGAAATACTTAAAAATGGAGACTAAAAAATAACTTCAAACTGTGTGTAAAACACAGCACAATTAGATATAAATAAACACAATGAAAGAGTTACTGAACAAGTTTGAAAACAAGCGTCCAGAGATCGTATTCGAATGGAAAGATTCTGAAACAGAGGCAGAAGGATGGGTTGTAATTAATTCACTTCGCGGTGGAGCAGCCGGTGGAGGTACGCGTATGCGTCCAGGTTTGGATAAAAGAGAAGTTGAATCTTTAGCGAAAACGATGGAAGTGAAGTTCACCGTGGCTGGACCAGCAATCGGTGGAGCTAAATCAGGAATCAACTTTGATCCAAAAGACAGTCGTAAAGAAGGTGTTTTGAGACGTTGGTATGCAGCAGTAACTCCTTTGTTAAAGCACTACTACGGTACAGGAGGAGATTTAAACGTTGACGAAATTCACGAAGTTATTCCAATTACGGAAGACTGTGGAGTTTGGCACCCACAAGAAGGTGTATTTAACGGACACTTCCAACCAAGAGAAGCTCAAAAAATTAATAGAATTGGTCAGTTACGTCAAGGTGTACTTAAAGTAATCGAAGACGAATCATTTACACCAAGCATCAATAGAAAATACGTAATTGCTGATATGATTACTGGTTACGGTGTAGCTGAATCTATCAAGCACTATTACAACATCTGGGGTGGAGACATCAGAGATAAAAAAGTTATCGTTCAAGGATGGGGTAACGTTGGTTCTGCTGGAGCTTACTACTTATCTCAAATGGGAGCGAAAGTGGTTGGTATCATCGACAGAGTTGGCGGATTGATCAAAGAAGACGGATTCTCTTTCGAAGAAATTAAAGAATTATTCTTGAACAAAAACGGAAATGAATTGAGTCACCCAGACATGTTATCTTTCGAAGAGGTTAACGCTAGAATTTGGGACATTGACGCAAACGTATTCATTCCTTGTGCAGCATCTCGTTTAATTACGCAAGACCAAGTAGATAGAATGATTAAATCAGGAGTAGATGTAATTTCTGCTGGAGCTAACGTTCCTTTCGCTGATCCAGAAATCTTCTTCGGTTCAATCGCTGATTTCGCCGACAACAATTTAACGGTAATTCCTGACTTCATTTCTAACTGTGGAATGGCTAGAGTATTCGCTTACTTAATGTCTTCTGATTTAGATGAATTAACAGATCAAGGAATTTTCGAAGATACTTCTGAAGTAATCAAAAAAGCTTTGGAACAAACACACTTAAAAAACCCACAAAAAACAGGAGTTGCTAAAGCGGCATTTGAAATCGCTTTAAAACAACTAGTATAACCAATATTACTATTTTTTAGATATCATGGAAGGATTTATTTTAGCGGTATTTATCTTAGGATACTTAGCCATTACTTTAGAACACAACCTTAAGGTTGATAAGTTAATTCCAGCATTATTAATGATGGCGTTAGCTTGGGCTGGAGTAGCATTTGGATTGGATAGCTTTACAACTTGGTTTGATTCAGATAGCCACCATTTAGTAGACGGATTTGCGCAATTAGCAACGACCTCAGAAAGTCATCATGAAGTTACAAAGATGTCATGGATGGAGGGAACTCTTCTACACCACTTTGGTAAAACTTGTGAGATTTTAATCTTCTTAGTTGGAGCTATGACAATTGTTGAAATCATTGATCATTTCAACGGTTTTGCAACGATTAAAGATTACATCAGAACAAATAAGAAAAGAACCTTGCTTTGGATCGTTTGTATCCTAGCTTTCGTTCTTTCTGCTATCATCGATAACTTAACAGCTACTATTGTATTGATTACAATCTTAAGAAAGTTATTGAAAAACAACTCAGACAGAATCTGGTATGCAGGTTTGATCATTATTGCTGCAAACGCAGGTGGAGCATGGTCTCCAATTGGTGATGTTACAACAACTATGTTGTGGATGGGAGAAAGAGTTTCTACAGGGAAATTGATTGAATTCTTAATCATCCCATCTCTGGTTTGTATGGTAATCCCAACGGTTATCGCTTCTTTCTTACCTGCTTTCAAAGGAGAATTTGAAGCTCCAGTTGAAGAAGAAGAAAACAATTCTAAGGGTCCATTAATGTTATACTTAGGATTAGGTATGATTATTTTCGTTCCTATCTTTAAAACGGTTACTCACCTTCCTCCTTATGTAGGGATGATGTTATCCTTATCTATCGTAGCTGCCGTTGCAGAGGTAATTTCTAACAGACAATTGAACTTAACAAGTGCCAGTAAGGAAATTGAACAAGAAGAAATGGGAGAATTGGCAGATCACAACCCAGATGCTGGTCACCACTCTTCTCCTACTTTCAAGGCTTTGGGTAAAATCGAAATGCCTTCTATCTTATTCTTTTTAGGAATATTGATGACAGTAGCAGCGTTAGAGTCATTAGGTATGATTTACATTTTTGGTAAGAATGTAGAAGAAAGCATGCCCGTAGATTTATTCATTACCCTTATGGGAGTTGGATCAGCAATTATTGATAACGTTCCTTTGGTTGCCGCATCAATGGGTATGTTTGATATGACCAACCCTGAATATGCAATGGATAGTCACATTTGGCACTTTATTGCTTACTCTGCTGGTACAGGAGGATCTATGTTAATCATTGGTTCTGCTGCAGGAGTTGTAGCAATGGGGATGGAGAAAATTTCTTTCTTCTGGTACTTAAAAAATATTGCTTGGTTAGCGCTTCTTGGTTTCTTAGCAGGAGCTGGAGTTTACCTAGGAATTCAGATGTTCGTTTAATCGAACACAACATGTAACAAATTATAAATTTCAACGTTTATTCGAGTATGAATCATTCATTTTTAATGCAAATTGCAACAGACAGCACTGCTGTTTCTGAAGATTTCAAAGAAGTAGCCATTTGGCAAGCTGTAAAAGATGCAGGATCAACTCCCATGGGAGCTATTGTCCTTATCGTGTTAGCCATTATGTCTGTATACGCCATCTACATTTTCGTAGAGCGTTTCTTAGCTTTGAGAAGAGCGAGTCAAATAGACCCAAACTTCTTAACCAATGTAAAACAAATGCTAGTGGATGGTAAAATTGACGATGCCAAAAATCTTTGTGCAAGAACCAATACACCATCAGCAAGAATGATTGAAAAAGGTATTTCTCGTTTAGGAAAGCACGTAGATGTGGTTTCTTCTGCGATAGATAACACGGGTAAACTTGAAATTTCTAAGTTGGAGCAGCGTTTAAGCTTTTTAGCGACTGCCTCAGGTGCAGCACCTATGATAGGTTTCTTAGGAACTACATTAGGGATGGTACAAACCTTTAACGAGATGAAGAACTTGGATTCTTTACAGTTAGACACTATCGCACCAGGTATTATGACAGCTATGGTTACAACTGTAGCAGGATTGATTGTAGGTATTATCGCCTACATGGGGTATAACTATTTAGTGGCGAAGATTACCACAGTTATCTACAGAATGGAGAACGATGCTATGGAGTTCATGGACTTATTGCACAAACCAGGAAACTAAGAGACTATGGGATTCGGAACACAAAATAAAGTAAAGGCTGAGGGTGGAATGGCTTCCATGACCGACCTTGTATTCTTACTACTTGTATTCTTCATTATTATGAGTACAATGAGTGAGAACAATACACCGGTGGACTTGCCAAAACCTTCAGAAAAACTGGATCCATCAAAAACAAATACAACAACAACTGTAATTGTTACTGCAGATAACTTGTACCAAATTATGTCGGGTCAATTGGACGATGCAGCCAACCCTTTCAATACTAAAACGGAAGGTGGAAGCTACGAACAAGTAAAGGCATTCTTGGTGGAACAAGTAGAAGCAAATCCAGAAAGAAAATTAAAAATTGCAGGTTCTCGTGAAGCTAAATACGAAGCGGTTTTCCAAATTTTAGCTTTGGCTAAGAACAGAGAATGGAACCCTGCGTTGGCTTACGATTAACACTTATATTATGAGCAGTTACTTTGCTGAAATAGTAGATAAAAGAGACAATAGAAAGGCGATCATAGCGAGTTTACTCGCTATGCTTGTCGCTGCTTTCATCTTATTTTTTGTAAAGTATCACGAGCCTGATCCTCCCAAATTAGATGTGCCTTTAGTGGCTGAAATGATATTCCCAGAAGGAATAGATGCATTTGAGATAGACAATGGAGGTGGTGGAGCTCCTGAAGCTGCAACGGATGCTGTTGCTGCAGAAGAACCAACAAGAGAAGAAGAAACACAAGAAGATTCTCCTGTAGAAACACCTTCCTCTACAGGCGAAAACAAAACGCCTAATACACAACCTGCAACGCAAGAATCTTCAGAACCCGCAAACCCTTTTAGTGGTTCGGGAGGACAAGGAACAACAGGAACAGGTACTAGCATGGGAGAGGATAATGGACCCGGTCCAGGAACAGGTAATCCTGGGAAAGGTGGATCGGAAGGTGAAAGAGTTAGACTTTCAAACATTACTTCTACCCCAAAAACACCCAATTCAGAATACTGTAAAGTTGCATTAATACTTACCGTAAACTACGAAGGTAAAGTAATTTCAGTATCTGTAAACAGAAACGTAACAACTGCGGAGAATGAAGCTTTGATAGACGAAATTATTTCCTTGGCCAAAAAGGAAGTTCGCTACAAAGCAAAACCTGTAGGTTACCGCGTAGAAAAATGTTTCTACACCGTTTCTATACGTCCAAATTAATCGTATGACTTATCAAGAAACAATAGATTGGTTGTTTCAACAATTTCCCTCTTACCAAAACATAGGAGCGAAAGCCTATAAACCCGATCTATACAATGTTGAAAAGCTTTGTGCTATTTTCAACAACCCTCAAAACGACATCAAAACTATACATGTAGCAGGTACTAACGGAAAAGGGAGTACCTGTTCTTATATCTCCTCATTTCTAACTGAAGCAGGGTATAAAGTAGGTTTGTTTACCTCTCCCCACTTACAACGCTTCACAGAACGTATACGCATCAATGGTGAGGAAGTAAAAGAAGACTTTGTTGTTGATTTTGTAGCGAAAGTAAAAGCACAAAAACTCGACTACTCCCCTTCTTTCTTTGAGATCACCTTTGTGATGGCTTTGGAGTATTTCAAACAAGAGCAAGTAGATTTTGCTGTAATTGAAACCGGTTTAGGAGGAAGATTAGACGCCACCAATATCATTTCCCCAATTCTGAGTGTTATCACCAACATAGGTCTTGAACACACCAACTTCCTGGGTACAACGATAAAGGAAATTGCGGCGGAGAAAGGTGGAATTATTAAAAGGGAAACACCTGTAGTCTTAGGTACTAAAGGTGTGGAAGTAGTAGAAGTGATGGAAAAGATAGCGAAGGAGAAAGAAGCTGCTCTTTACTTCAGCAATGAAGCTTTAGATACACCTTCTACTCTTTTGGCAAATTATCTCCAAGAAAACTACAGAACAGCACATAAAGCTATTGAAGTATTAGTAAAGGAAACCTATATCCAATCGATTGATGTAGCACAAAACTTTGCAAAAGCACTTCAGAATTTATACGTAAATACAGGTTTAAGAGGAAGAATGCACTTGGTCCAAGAACAGCCAAGGATCATTTTTGATGCTGCTCACAACGCCGATGGCATTAAAAATTTACTTTCTAATTTCAATGAAGAAGGACTTTTGATTGTGTATGGAAGTTCAAATGATAAAGATTTCGAGTCAATTTTTCCTTTATTTCCAAAAAACGCCACTTATTTCCTCTCTGAATTCAAAAATGAACGCAGTGCGAAAATTGAGCTTTTGGAGCAAAATGCAACGAAAAATGGTTTAAATGCAAAATATTTTAAAAAAGTTTCTGATGCATTAACCGAAGCACAAAACACAGCGGGTCAAGAAGATACAATTCTATGTTTTGGAAGTTTTTTCTTATTGGAAAATTTATATGAAATTTTTTAATTTTTTTAGTTGCTAATTAGAATTATCCCCTTATATTTGCACCCGCAATCACGGTTCAACGGAACACAGAGTGATACTTGAAATAAGAAAGTTATTGGGCGATTAGCTCAGTTGGTTCAGAGCACCTGCCTTACAAGCAGGGGGTCACTGGTTCGAATCCAGTATCGCCCACTTTTAAAACTCTAATAACTTTCTCTCGGGCGATTAGCTCAGTTGGTTCAGAGCACCTGCCTTACAAGCAGGGGGTCACTGGTTCGAATCCAGTATCGCCCACCGAACAAAAAGGTCAAGTTTATTTTAAGCTTGGCCTTTTTTTATGTCTTTACTTTTCTACAACTTTATTCCACCTTATTTAGAATAGTATTCCATTTAGAAGTTTCGTTTATCGGTTTGTTTCTTGACTTCCGTCGAATACGCTTGGCAGATCACCAATCAATGTTAATCAAAAACTAGTGTGCTAGAGAAATAGATGAATGAACAGTTAAACTGCCGGCTCCTCGACTCCGCTCGGAAACCTTATGATAATTATTATTGTTAACCTAGGTTATCGAGCGGAGTCGAGATACCGAAAAAGGATCATAGATTTTTATTCCTCACATTTTTCAATATCTAATCTTGAGATAGAAAGAGAAGAAATTAGAAATTGAGTAATTTTGTTTCCTGAATTAAATTAGCTGCGTTGGCTTAAGCTAAAAAAAGACATTTACCTTGCGTGTAGAAATTGAAAATCCAAGAGAAAAGTGTTACCAGTGCAAGAAATCTAAGAGCACTTGTATCTGTAAACATGTTCGTCCTATAAAAACCAAAACGCGTTTCGTTATTCTTATGCACCCGAAAGAGGCTCGGAAAGAAAAAAACGGTACGGGTTATATGACGAATCTCCAGCTAGAAAACTCTGAGGTGATTGTTGGCGTAGATTTTAGTGAGAACAAACGGGTGAATGAAATCCTGAACAACGAAGACAATAGCGCTTTCTTACTCTACCCCGGAAATGACAATTTCAATTTATCCGTAAAGAACAGCACAGAAATCAATGCATTTTTTGACAAAACTCCGCATATCTTTATTTTAGATGGCACGTGGCCATGCGCCCGTAAAATGCTCAGGTTAAGTACCAATTTACAAACACTGAAAAGAGTAAGTTTTGATAATGAGATTAAATCTAAGTTTATTATAAAGCAACAACCGGAGCCACTTTGTTTGAGTACGATTGAGTCGGTATACACCGTAATTAACCTACTTAAAACGGCAAAGTTTGAAACGTGCAATACAGATAGCTTTCTGCTTCCTTTTGAAAAAATGATAGAGCAACAAATCGCCTGTATTCTAGACCCCAACAATAAGAATCATTACCGACCGAATAAAAACCCAACAATCGCACCCAAAAACATGTACAAGAAAGCATCTGAAAGGAATATCATTTTTGAGGAAAATAGATAGAGAATAGTATTCGTATTTAAACCCTACTAGCGATAGTACTGGCAGCCCGGAGTTTGGCTATGGAATGAAACTAGGGCTTTATAGAGCGACCTTAGAAGCTCTATAAAGCTTTAAGTTGAATGCATAGCCAAAGGAGGACTAAAAGGGATAGCGCGCCCCCAAGTTTCTTGGAGGGAGGAGCACCTACTTAATAATCCCACTTCTTATAAAAGGCGTTATAGAAGTTAATACCGAATTTAAAATTGAGTTGGGCAGGACCATAACTACTCTTCGAACTCACCGCGTAGGCACCCAGTTTGAAGATGGTTTTCTTGATTCTAAACTGTCGTTCTATCCCCGCATATAACTCCACTTGTTGAAAGTTACTCGAAGGTATGGCCATATAACTTCCTCCAATAGTTTCTTCTAATTTCAATTTATTGATCAGCGGGACTTTGTTTAAAAAGACACCTTTGAAATGATGTATAAAGTTTAATTGAAAATAGCTGTTTGCCGTACTTAAGGCCGTGTCTAAATTTTGTTGTGAATACACAGGGTTGGAGAAAAAGTAACGGTCTGAAGTTCTGAAAAACTTATATTCTACCGCCCTTAAATCTTGCTTGTATAAAAAACTTCCCGCAAGTGCGTAAACATCGGTTTCACCAAAATTTTTAAAATCTATCTCATCCTCTAATTTCAATTCCACATAACTAAAATTGGATTGTCCACCCAACAATTTAGGCACCCCCATTTTATGTTTAAAACTAACCACCGGCCACTTGGATCCCAGTATTATTTTCTGACCGTCTCTAATTTTATAGCGCTGTTGGAAGTGATACTCAAAATAAAGTTCTGTCATAAATATTCTGTAGCCTTCAAAATCGTTGGGTTGTTGAAAATTACCGAACAAACTCGACCACTCTGGATATTCTATATCTGAAATATTAATGCGGTCTGAGTATTCCATGCTTGCTTTAAGGTAGAGTCCGTTTGTTAGTTCTGAAAAATGATAGACACTCCACTTTTTATTGCGCACACGGTTGGCAGGAGCAATCGTTCCTTGTATACTTTGGTAACTGGTCATGAAATCATAAATATCACCGACTTCAAAACCAATCTTCGCAAAATTGAGCGAATTGTATTTATAATATCCATTGAATTGCCATTTCAGATCTTTGTTTCGAAAACCATAATCCAAAAGCGGATTGATCATAAATTCTTTGTGCGTTTTAGTACCTTGAGTGTAACGCACGCCTAAACGATGTCTATATCCACCTACCCCAAATGGAACCACTTGTTGAATTAATGGAATAACATAAAAGGATTGCTTTTTAAAGGTATTTCTATGACCGACACCATTAAAAATCATATTGAGAATACTGAAATCATTGAATATACTATCTCTTTTCATCAGGTATTCTTCACTTTGATGATAGCGCAAGATACTGTCTTGTTCGTGTATAAAAACCAGCTCTTCTTGTTTTAAAGGAAGTGGCCTTTCGTGTACCCAATACATACTGTCCCTGTCATATGCAGAGTCGTTCATAACACTCGGAGTTAACCAAAACTTCGCATTCAAACTTCGTGGATGAAACTGGTAATTTTCTTGTTTAATTCTGATGGCGCCATGAAAAGTTTTCTTCCCCTCTTTTAAACTATAAATAAACTCTTTTCTTACCGGTACGATTCTTTCTTGCACAAAAGCATAATCGCAGATGAAATGAAACTCTTTAAAATAGTTCAATACGGATTTAGAAAGCGATAAATCTACAGACAGCAACTTCCTACTTTCCTTGTGAAAATACAGCTTACCACTCCACAAAGGAGCTTCTTTAAAGCGCGGAAGAACTTCTATAACGTATATTTCCTCGTTGTTTTCATCATAATACAATTCTGCTATGTCATAGGTATAAGAAAGAAGTGCCAGGGAAGACAAAGGCGATACTAAGTTATGCGTCGTAACACCTGGTAAATTTTGAGCGTTTTTGAAGAGGTTTACATCAGCATCCTTGGAACCTTGTACAAACAAGTAAGGGTTACTCATTTCAAATTGCTGGGGAGCCAACCCAGAGTTACCATCCATCTGAATACTTACTGATACTCCACCTGCATTATTCTTATCGGATAAATCTAAATAAGCCTCAACGCTATCTTTATACTTGTTTGGCGTCTCGTAATAAGAACGCGCAACAAATTCATTAAGGTTCATTTTCTTTCTCCCAGAAGGCTGTTTGTACAATAAAGAATCGGGGACTTCCATTTCCAAACTACTGAGTACATACATGTCCATGGAATAAGCCGAGAGTTTATCCTCCCACTGCTTTTTCTCATCGATAACTTGACGCATAAAGGCCATGGCTCTTTTTTTCCTAGAATCTTCGGTAATCACGACTTCTTCTAACTCTAGCGCTTCGTCTTCCAAGGTATAATTTCGAAGTGTTTCTCCAGTCCCCACGAACAAACTATCTAGCTTCTCTTCATATCCAGCAGCTCTCACATACAGTTGAAAGTATCCCGTATCCAATTTCAAAATAAACTTCCCTTCTCCGTTGGTGAGCGTACCATAAGCAGTATTGATTACCCCTACCCGAGCAAAAGGCACTCCTTCTCCCTGATCATTTACCACTTTTCCTTTTAAAACCTGCCCATGACTTAAAAGAGAAATAAATACAACAAATAGTAGGTAAAAGAATTTCATACTCGTGTTTTCTATTTGACTCCTGACACCCGTAAAAGTTACATCATTCACAAGAACTCCTAAAATTTAATGACTAAAAACAGAAATAAACAGCCCCTTGTCTCGTGCTGAATATTAGCGTTCAAAAATGAGACAATCATCCTATAAATAGTTCTTTAAAACTTCCTTTTCCACGATAGCTTTAGTAATTTAACCCTCCAAAGAAACGCGATACTTTTCGCATTAAATTGGACCCTATGGACGAACTCCTCGCAGCACGACTCCAAATGGCAAGTTCTATGGTTTTTCACATCGTATTTGCCGCCATAGGAATGGTTATGCCCTTCCTGATGATGATTTCACATTACAAATATTTAAAATCTGGTAACGACCTTTATTTACAGCTTACCAAAACCTGGCAAAAAGGTGTGGCTATATTTTTTGTGGTAGGAGCGGTTTCTGGTACTATGCTCTCTTTTGAGTTAGGATTGCTTTGGCCAGAGTTCATGAAACACGCAGGTCCAATTATCGGCATGCCATTCTCTTTAGAAGGAACCGCCTTTTTTGTAGAAGCAATAGCCTTAGGTTTCTACCTCTACGGATGGAAAAACATTAAAAACAAATGGTTCCACTGGTGGACAGGTGCTATTGTGGGAATTTCTGGTTTGACTTCAGGTATTTTGGTTGTAGCCGCAAATGGTTGGATGAATGCACCGAGCGGTTTTGATTATAAAGACGGGGTATTTAGCAACATTGATCCTATTGCAGCCCTATTGAATGATGCTTGGTTTTCTCAGGCACTACATATGTCACTCGCCGCTTTCATTGCTGTAGGTTTTGCTGTTGGAGGTTTACACTTATGGCAGTATTACAGAAAGAAAAAATCTGATATACACTTTAAAGCTTTCACCATCGCCCTAAGCATTGGTGCCATAGGAGCTATTTTAATGCCCATTAGTGGTGACATTGCCGCTAAAGACATTGCAGTGCGACAACCTGCTAAATTGGCCGCTATGGAGGCTTTGTACGAAACAGAAAAAGGAGCAGATTTATTAATTGGAGGAATTGTTAATGAAGAAAGCCAAGAAGTGAGCTACGCCTTGCACCTCCCAAAAGCACTCTCATTTCTCGCCTTTAATGATTTCGATGCGGAGGTAAAAGGACTGAATGAATTTCCCAAAGATGAACACCCTCCTGTAGCTTTAACCCATTATTCTTTCCAGGTGATGGTAGGTATTGGAGGTTTTCTTGCCCTTCTGGGTATTATTTTCCTAATCAGCATAAAAAAGAAAAGTTGGCGCCAAAAGAAATGGTTCTTGTACGCCTTTTTAGTCGCTACCCCACTTGGCTTCGTAGCACTAGAAGCAGGTTGGTTTGTAACGGAATTAGGGAGACAACCTTGGATCATCAATGGAATTATGAAAACCAAGGATGCCGTAACTCCGGTTCAAGGCATACAATACAGCTTTTATTTATACATGCTTATTTACATTGGTTTAAGCATTACGGTGTATTGGTTAATGAATAGACAAATAAAAAAACTAAATAGCTTGTAATATGGAATTCATTGTACTCACATTTCTCTTTTTAGCGATATTGTTTTACC
>NZ_JBVCPV010000049.1:0-17433 GCF_057456495.1 Lishizhenia sp.
CCGGGTAAAACTTCTTCTCCAAAGATTACATGCGTTGTAAAACTAGTATCCCCAGTATTCATTAACGCATCATTGAAACCACTTAACTCAAATTCGTACAGACTATCATTAACAAGAGGGTAGCTAAAATTAAATAACAACTGTTTTGGACTATCTCCATACTTCACAGTATGTTCTAAAAAGGTTCCACTGGAGGTCTGAAGCTGAACATTATCTAAAGAATTAGAATCTATCTGCTCATCAAAATGAACCAAAAGTTTATTCGAATTGATGAGCGTTATTTGATTGATTTCAGGAGCAAAGCTGTCTACAGGAATATTACCTACAAACAATTCATCGAAGTAAAACTTAGTTGCATTAGAACTCGTGTATTGATAATACAAACCAAAATAATTGCCGGGGAGAAGCATATTCACTATTGCACTATCTACAGTTAAAAAGGATGCTTGTTGCGTATCGAAAATTTCCATGCGCCATAAACTGGTGCTATCCACACTTATCCTCAAGTGAATATCGAAAGAAGAATTGATCAAATTTGGTGGCCCCGTCAACAACTCGCTAATAGTAACGGATTGATGCATCAAGCGAATTGCATCGCCACTTCCCGATTCCCCAAACTGCAGGTACAAGCCCTCTGAATTACTTGACAAACTGCTGTCTGGACTCGCCAAATAAACTCGGGCAAAATTTCCGCTGGAAGGACTAAAATTTAGACGAAGTTGAAATTCCCAGACTTTCCAGTTTAGATTATTGATGTTGTGCGCCCGACAAAGCGTGGCAGTACCTGCTTGATTGTCGTTCAGTTGCAACTGTTCCAAGGAATTAATCGTAAATTTACTGCTGTCTCCCCTCCATCCAGAAGTTTGAAAAACAAAATCACTGTTAAATTTTTCCGTAATTTGTGAAATTACAACATTAACCGTGAAAATTAGTGATAAAGCTAGGGTTGATGTTTTCATGGTGGTAGTTTAGAACCTTAAAGTTAGTACATTTGCCCCGAAATTTAATGGAGGTCAGGCAGTTTTAACCCTGCGAGAAGACGCAAGTAGAACAATTTTTAAGAGAGATAAAATGAAAGTAGCAGTTGTTGGTGTAACAGGTATGGTAGGTCAAGTAATGTTAAAAGTATTGGCCGAGCAAAATTTCCCAATCACTACGTTGATTCCTGTGGCATCTGAAAGATCTGTAGGAAAAGAAATAGCTTTTGGTGGAAATACTTACCAAGTAGTTGGTTTAGAAACTGCTGTAGAAATGGTTCCAGATGTTGCCATTTTTAGTGCAGGTGGAGAAACAAGTTTAGCTTGGGCACCTAAGTTTGCTGAGGTAGGTACGGTTGTTATCGACAACTCTTCTGCTTGGCGTATGGACCCAACCAAAAAATTGGTCATTCCAGAAATTAACGGAGACAGTATCACAGCAGAAGATAAAATTATCGCAAACCCGAACTGTAGCACCATTCAAATGTTAATGGCTTTAGCACCTTTGCATAAGGCCTACGGAATTAAGCGTGTAGTAGTTTCTACTTACCAGTCTATCTCTGGAACAGGAGTAGCTGCAGTAGATCAAATGATGAGAGAACGTAACGGTGAGCAAGGAGAAATGGCCTACCCTTACCCTATCGATCAAAACTGTTTGCCGCATTGTGATTCTTTCTTAGACAATGGATATACGAAAGAAGAAATGAAGTTGACCAACGAAACAAAGAAAATCTTGGACAACAACATTAATGTTACCGCAACTGCAGTAAGAGTTCCTGTACAAGGTGGTCACTCAGAAGCAATCAACGTTGAATTTGAAAATGATTTCGATTTAGCTGAGGTTCGTAAAATGTTACACGAAACAGAAGGGGTAACGTTACAAGATTCTCCAGAAACAAACACTTACCCTATGCCTTTATATGCAGCAGGTAAAGATGATGTTTTCGTTGGACGTATCCGTAGAGATGAATCGCAAGCCAATACTTTAAACATGTGGTGTGTGGCAGATAACCTTAGAAAAGGTGCAGCTACCAATGCCGTTCAAATTGCTAAAAAATTAATTGCAAATAATATTCTTACCGTAGAAATGGCGTAAATACCGTAAGATTTTGTTCATAAATGAAAAAAGGGGGTACTAAGGTATTCCCTTTTTTTTATGGCTACCTCCCCTCCCAAAGGTACTTGGGGCGGGGTCCCGTCATCCGTTGCAACGCTTCGCCCAGTTGGCAATTTAACGGACTTGGCCCAGTAGCTTCTTGGGTCGCTCCTGCCCCAAAGCGTTGCATGGCAAACTGTGCTGCAGGGTTTTCACTACTACCGGTGGTAGAATTCCAAACTTTTCAATTTATGTCACATCCAAAAGCTTAATGTTTTCGTAGTTCTCTTGAAGAAAGATTATTTTTGCACCCTGTAAAATTGTAGTACATGCATTTAGAAAGAATTGAAAGTAGCATAGCCCCTTTGGTGGAACAATTGCGTAAGCACGAACTTTACGCCAATCTCAAGAACATAGAAGACATCCAGCTCTTTATGGAAGAACACGTCTATGCGGTTTGGGATTTTATGTCACTTCTAAAAGCATTGCAACAAAGTTTAACCTGTACTACTACACCATGGGTGCCCGTAGCCAATCCAAAAATTGCGCGCTTCATCAATGAAATTGTTCATGGAGAAGAAAGTGATTTAAACGAACTGAATGAGCCTAAGAGTCATTACGAAATGTATTTAGACGCTATGGAGCAAGTAGGTGCTAACAGCACCCATATTACACAATTTGTAGCTGCCGTACAAGCAGGAGCTACCGTAGCTCAAGCCTTAGAAGAACTTCCGATTTCTGCTTCTACTAAAGCCTTTGTAAACTATACCTTTTCTTTGTTAGAAGAGGGAAAAGCGCATAAAATAGCATCTGCTTTTACTTTTGGTAGAGAAGATGTTATCCCTGATATGTTTATTGCCATAGTTAAAGAGGCTGAAGACAATGAAGGAAAAGATGCTTACAACAAACTGACGTATTATTTAGAGCGTCACATAGAACTTGATGGCGATGAGCATGGACCACTCTCTTTAGAAATGATAACTGAATTGTGTGGAAACGATGAACAAAAATGGCAAGAGGTGGAGCAAATAGCACAGGAAGCTCTTACACAGCGTATCGCCTTATGGGATGGTATTAACGCCAAAATAGAAGCGCATAAAGCAGTTATGGCTTAAACGGCTAACAATAGCAATACATACCCCGCATCCCCAAGGTTCTTGGGGAGAGTAGCAATGGATAGCGTGTTAAAGCAGCCACAAAAAAACGGAGAACTGAAAACAATCCTCCGTTAAACCCAAAATTCTTATGAAACCTAATGTCAACTTGTGCTGACGATTAGTGTATAACTAAATCCGTGCCAAGTTCTTATTCTTTAAAACAAGGCTATGCTTATACCCGCCGTAATTGGCGAAAGCTTTACGCTATTTTCATGTGTAAATAAATCTGTAAAATAATAGGCTGCGTAAACACTCCAATTTCTGATTCCAACACGCGCCGTAAGTCCGTATCTCAAAGGATTTCTATCTGGAAAATTGTAATTTTTAAACTTGTAATTTTTCCCTTCAATATTTTCTTTAGTCTTAGTATACGCATTTAACTGATAACCTATTTTACCCCCCACAAAAAACTTAAAGTGCTGGTATCCTTTGGTTCTAAAACGCAATTCCACAGGGATTTCAATATAATTGGCATTGAACTTACTCCAAACAATGTCTTGCTGTAAAGCCAAAGAATAGGTAGAAGTAGAACCCTCGGTATAATCACTGTTAAACCCAATTTTTGTTCTGTTGTTATAATGACTAAAAGCCACACCCCAACCTAGTCCAACAGTATTTGCTTTGGTAAAAGGAATGTCAAACATCACATTGACATTAAAACCAATCGAGCTCCATGGGCTATTTAAAGGAGAAAGATCACCTTGCCAATCGTTGTAGAGTACATCTACCACCAACCTATCGTATTTACGCAGTTTCGTGGTATCGTAATTACTAAAGCCACTGTAAAACCACATCACGCCAGGTCTGTGACGCGAAACTAATCCTTGTTCCTCTTCTAAGTATTGCGCTTTGAGTCCGCCACACAACACCAACACACTTACAATTGCAAGAAAATATCTCAAAAACTATCTTTCATTTGTTCCCAGTTCCAAGCCGTTTCTATGGCGTAAGCAACATCATGTTTTGCTTCCCATTTTAAAGCATCTCTAGCTTTGTCAACTTTAGCGAAAATTTGAGGTACATCCCCCGCTCTTCTTGGTCCGTATTTAAAAGGAATTTCTTTTCCCGTTACCTTCGCAAAGAGGTCTATGCATGCTTTTACACTTGTCCCAACACCTGTACCTACATTAAATACATCGTAGAACTCATCCTTTTGACCTTCTAAATAATCAAAGGCAGCCACATGCGCTTCTGCCAAATCTACAACGTGAATGTAATCGCGTAAACAAGTGCCATCTTCGGTATCGTAATCATTACCAAAAACAGTAAGTTCTTTTCTTAAACCATGCGCTGTTTGGGTAATGTAAGGCATTAAATTATTTGGAATTCCTTGAGGCTCTTCACCAATCAAACCAGTTGGATGTGCTCCCACAGGATTGAAATAACGCAAGGCAACCACTTTAAAACTAGGACTTCCTTTATATACGTCATTCAAAATTTGCTCACACAACAATTTTGTTGCACCATAAGGAGATGCAGGTGGAGCCAAAGGAGTTTGTTCTGTAACGATAGGATTTTCAGGTTCACCATACACCGTACAGCTACTCGAAAAAACAATGTTCTTAATTTCAAACTGTTTCATGAAATTAAGGATGGACAATAAACTAGTAAGGTTATTATCATAATATTTCAAAGGATCTTGTACCGACTCCCCCACAGCTTTATCTGCAGCAAAGTGAATCACTCCCCAAAATTTATAGTTTTGACCTAATTTTTCAAGAAGAGCGGCATCCTGACAATTACCTTCAACAACTTCTATTTTACGATCTGCAATTTGCTCCAAGCGATTCGGAACATCTCTTTTTGCATTTCTGTAATCGTCTAAAATTACCGGTTCATACCCATTATTAATTAGGGCTAAAACGGTGTGAGAACCAATATAACCAGCTCCTCCAGTTACTAAAACGTACTTCTTTTCGGTCATAAAACCAAAAGTAATAAAAATAGAAACCAGAAGAGGTGTTATGTTTACTTTATTGCACTACAATGGGCTTCACACCACGTATCCCCATATCCACTAAAGAATCACCGTCTAAGGGTTCAAAAATGTTATTTTGTGCGGCATCGTACCACTCTATACTTTTGTTGGTGCTAAAAGAAACATCCACAATTACATCTTCTGTTTCGTTTCCTGTAATCACCAAATCTTGCTCAAAGTCACCCGTTAAAACACAACTTCCCGGAGGAATAGGAGAAGTCGCTGCCAAAGGATTAGGAACCGTAATTTGTCCAGATTCTCCTGTGCTCACAATTGGATTCTGAATCACACTATTGGGATGGATTTCTAAAGCCCAATACCCTTGTAGTTTATTTGAATTTACCGTTTCTGTTTGCGTTTTAATCACATGCTCTGTAATGTAGGTGTTGAAACCTAAGAAGCATGCTAATGTAGCCGTTGCATCAATTCCATTGGCCCTAAATTCTATATCTGCATTTTGGTAACTTACCGATACACGTATCCATTCGTAGGTATCTGCTTTAACATCAGCGATAGGAATCTCAGCCAAAATCTCGCCATCATTGACACGTATTGCTTTGTCGTAATCTATCGCATTATCTCCACCCGTTGTTGTTTGCGCCCCAGTGTAGCAGACTTCACCATCTTGTAGTTGCGTGTAAGCATTTTGTGCCAACTCTATGTAGTGTATGGAGAAAGCATTGTAGCTAGGATCTTGCGCTCCATGGTTAGCAGGCACGGGTGCAGGATTTCCAAGATTATCTGTTCGTTCCTGATTGGGGTCTAACTTCAAGCGAAATACTAGTTTTGGAGCATCCGTATCTTGCGGTGTATCATCCTTTACATCTTCTTTCTTACAAGCCAATAAGCTCAATGCAAGAAAACCAAAAATCAATTTATTTTTCATAGGTTCTAGTTTAGCTCAACTTCCATTTGAACAATTTGCACTTGGTTATCATAAGAATGCTTGTAGCCCAAATCATAAACCATTACATAGCGCGATCCATCAGGAGCGTTGAAATTATGGGTATGGTAATCGGTTGAGAACCCTTGCTTTTCGAGAACCTCTAGCTTAACGGGAGAAGATCTGTAAATATCAAAGGTTTGATTTAAAACGGAATAATTGCGTTGTAATTGTCTATTCAAGGCTGTAAAGAGTGCGTTCTTCTCTTTGTTGCGTTGATTGTGAAATTGATTTTTACAGGAAGAAGAACAAAATTTCTTGTTGGACCTTCCCTTGAATTCTTCATTGCAATTTTCACAGATTACTGCTTTCATAAGTTTGTCAGTTTTAGCGAATAAAATAATTAATACATAATTCTTTAAGGTTTAGTTATTCAATGAAAGTTAAGGATAGAATAGTAGCGCGATTTATGCTAATCTTCCCATTTACAAAGCGTACGACTGTAGGTATTTCTGGCCTTTGCCAAACTTACCGCAATAATGTCGTGTGTGCAGGCGTTCAATCCGCGGCACGACTTCTTTAAATGATAACGTTTGGCACTCGTACTCTTACAAATGTACACTTGACTTTGTACTGCTGTGTTGGGTAATTCCTTCTCTTGAAAAGAAGAAAAAAACACAAGGCAAGAAGTAAGTAGTAATGTTTTCAACATGAATAGCGCGTTTCCTACAAATCTAACTAATTTTTTTTATGCAAAAAAAAGCAAGATACCTTCTTCAATTTCAACCCTTCAATTTTCACCACTTCCCTCTAAAATAAGTATCTTCACAGCTCCAATGGATTTACAAAAACACAGACATTACAAGAAGAGCTATAAACTCTTTATCCGCTATTTCATTTATGGCGTTGTGTTGCTAATGCTCTTGTATTTAATCCGTTCGAAAATGGACAGCGTCCCCAAAGAAAACGCTCCCCAAGAAATAGAACATTTTAGTATAGAAACCCCATGATAGATCCCTACAACGACGAATATTTTATGAAACAGGCCTTAGCCGAGGCGCACAAAGCTTTTGACCGTGATGAAATTCCGGTGGGTGCTGTAGTTGTAGCCAATAAACAAGTTATTGCTAGGAGTCATAATTTAAGTGAAGTACTTAATGATGTAACTGCCCATGCAGAAATGCAAGCCATAACCGCAGCTGCCAATCATTTGGGGGGAAAGTACCTCATTGACTGCACGCTCTACGTTACCCTAGAACCTTGCGTAATGTGTGCTGGAGCTTTGTCGTGGGCTCAAATAAGTAATATCGTATATGGAGCGAGTGATGAAAAACGTGGAGCTGGTAGGTTTGACACATCCCTTTATCATCCTAAAACTAAAATAACTGGTGGAATTATGGCCGAGGAATGTGGTGAAATTATGCAACGTTTTTTTGCCAATAAGCGCAAATAGCCTTTGTTCCTCTCTAAGCCTCACCTTATCAAAAAGAAACAAGCAAAATAAATAGGAACATTAACTTTAATGTCAAATAGAAAAACATGAGTTTTAACATAGATTTATTGAAACGCGTTTGTGAAGCACCTGGGGCTCCAGGGTTTGAGCAACGCATTAGAGAAGTTGTCTTAGCAGAAATTAAAGACTTGGTTGACGAGGTAGAGCTCGACAACATGGGTAACGTTTATGCCATTAAACGCGGAAAAAGCGATAAGCGCGTAATGGTAGGTGCTCACATGGATGAAATCGGATTTATTGTTACACACATAGATGATAATGGATTTATTCGCTTCCATACTTTAGGAGGTTTTGACCCTAAAACGTTAACCGCACAACGTGTTATTATTCATGGAAAAGAAGATGTAATGGGAGTGATGGCTTCAAAACCCATCCACGTAATGACAGCCGAAGAAAGAACCAAAGTTTCGAAAATCACCGACTATTTCATCGACACAGGTCTTCCCAAAGAAGAAGTTGAGCAACTCATTAAAGTAGGTGATCCTATTACACGTGAACGCGGACTCATAGAAATGGGGAATTGTGTAAACTGTAAATCTCTAGATAACCGTTTGGCCGTTTTCATTCTTATCGAGACCTTGAAATATTTGAAAGACAAAGAAATTCCGTACGATTTCTACGGTGTATTTACCGTACAAGAAGAAGTAGGGATTAGAGGAGCGAATGTTGCAGCTATGCGCATCAACCCTGATTTTGGGTTTGGTTTAGATACGACCATCGCTTACGATTTACCGGGAGCACAAGCACACGAAAAAATCACTTCTTTAGGAGAAGGAACGGCCATTAAGATTATGGACTCTTCAACAATTTGTGATTACCGTATGGTTGAGTTTATGAAGAAAACAGCCAACAACCACAGCATTAAATGGCAGCCAGAAATCTTAACAGGTGGAGGAACAGATACGGCGGGTATCCAACGTATGACAGAAGGAGGATCTATTGCGGGAGCAGTGAGCATACCAACACGTCACTTACACCAAGTAATAGAAATGGCACATAAAGAAGACATTACTAACTCCATTGAATTACTCTCAAAGTGTATCCAAGAAATTGATACGCACGATTGGAGCTTCTAATCATTATTGTAAAGCCAGAAGAATTATTTTTTCTGGCTTTTTTAACATTTCAACTTAAAATATAATCACCCATGAAGCGTTTTGCTTCAAACTAAAAAATCATGAAAACTATCCAATTAATGATCTTGGGACTGTGTTTACCTTTTTTGGGTAAGGCCCAAACAACAACACCTGCATTACGCATCAATGAAGCATACATGTCCCTAGGAGGTCAAGGTGCATTTAGTCCTGGCCTTTCCCAGCAAACCTATGAGAAATTAGCACCGAACTCATCTTTACTCCTCAACAATTACGGAAACTATTATTACTATTCAGGATCCGCGAACTATAAATTAGGGGTAGGTCTACAGTTCAGAGACAAAACAAAAACAGGTTTTAGAAAGCATATTGAACTACGCGTTGGGCTTTCTTATAACAGTTACAGAGGCTATAATTCTTATAGAAGTTCGTACGAAAAAACTCCTTACGACACCCTGGTTTCTCAACAAACAGGACAAGAATACTATATCGACTCCATCTATACTGAATATTCAAGCATCAACCATAATTTTGACATGCTGTCTATTGATGCTTCTCTTATTTTCAGAACAAACGCAGAAGCAAGATGGTCTTTATACGGTGGAATCGGGGCAACTTATGGAACCTCTTTGTATAGCCGAACCAATGTAAACAGCGGAGAATATGGATACACCGTGGGTGCTCAAACCGGAAGTTCTTACAGCTGGAACTCTAGTAACAATAAAAACGAGAGTTACAGAAATGAGGCAAATACAGCGTTTACCGTGTACGTTCCAGTTGGACTAGATTTCAGAATTGCCAACAATAATGAATTCTTTAAAAATCTGCATTTATACACAGAACTTACCCCCAACTTTACGTTACAGAACATCGGTGGCTTTGAAACCATGAAGTCTCCAGGTTTAGGAATGAATTTCGGTGCTTACTACAGGTTTTAATCCTTATCCCAAATAATTAGAAAGGCTGTCTTACAAAAGGCGGCCTTTTTTACATGCTATTTTTTGAATTCCTGTTGGCAAACGGCCAGGCTATCCTTCCAACTTCACTCCTAACCGCTAAGTTTTCCCAAAGCCTATAGGGCTTCTTTAAGTCGCCGCTATATACTTGGTAAATCTAAGCGCTTCGTGCGTTCACTTTTCATCCTATCCTTGTTTGTATCACCTCGGAATTGTACTCAAGTTAACCAACTCTCCCTCTCTCTACCATACGCGCAGTCAATACTGTTTTTCTCTTATCTTTGCCCCTTCAAGAAAAGGCTATGAAAAAAATATATCATTTATCATCGTGCAACACTTGTCAACGCATCATTAAGGAGTTAGAATTACAAGGTGACGTTGAATTACAAGACATTAAACAAGAAAACATAGACGAAGCTACCTTAGACATGATCAAAGAAAAAGTAGGTTCTTACGAGGGTATGTTTAGTAAACGTGCTATGAAGTACAGATCTATGGGCTTAAATGAAATGAACTTAACGGAAGCCGACTACAAAAAATACATGTTAGAAGAATATACTTTCTTGAAGCGTCCTTTCATCATTTTGGAAGACGAAGTATTTGTAGGAAATTCTAAGAAGGTAGTAGAAGCTGCCAAAAAAGCTTACCAAGGAGCGTGAGAAATGTAATTATTGCCCACTTGGCCCTTTTTGCTGTAAATATGATTTACGGTGCCAACTACATTTTGGCCAAAGACGTCATGCCCAACTATTTAGGTCCAAATGCATTTATTTTTATGCGCGTGGCCGGGGCTTCATTGTTGTTTTGGATCATTCTCTTGTTCCAAAAACGAGAAAAAATTGAGCGTAAAGATTGGTTAAAGATTGCCGCTTGTGGTTTGTTTGGTATTGCCATGAACCAACTTTTCTTTTTCAACGGTTTAAGTCTTACTTCGGGTATAAATGCGTCTATTATCATGACTTCCACACCCATCATTGTTGCTGTTTTGGCCTTCTTTATTCGTAAGGAAGCCTTGAGTAAGATGAAGGTTTCTGGAATTGTCATTGGAGCAATTGGTGCCATAAGTTTAACCCTTGCGGGTAGTAACCCTGCTGTTGATTCTGCTTTGGGCGACCTTTTTATTTTCGTTAATGCAGCCAGTTATAGTGTTTACCTTATTTTGGCGAAATCCCTGATGGAGAAATACAAACCCTTGACTGTTCTTACCTATGTGATGACCTTCGGTTTGTTCCTCATTACCTTATTCCCCTTAACGATTCCTGAATTAATGGATACAGATTTTGCCAGCTTTACAGGCCCCATTATTGGGAAGGTAATTTTCGTAATTGTAGGGGTTACCTTTATTGCTTACCTTTTTAACATCTTTGCATTACAACACGTGAGTCCAACAGTTTCTGGATCTTACATATATTTACAACCTATACTGGCTATTTTCTTTGCCTTCTTCTTTTTCTACATCGGTATTTCTGATGATGATTCTGGAAGTGTTTCTTTAGAAAAAGTGCTGTATATGTTATTGGTATTTGCGGGAGTTTTTATTACTTCACGTTCTACCTATCTGGAAAACAAAAAACGCAAAGCTTTGGCCCGCAATGAGGCGAAAGATGCACAAACTATTAATACTGTTGATCAGTAAAATTAAGATTAGATTATGCTTCAATCCATGACAGGCTACGGAAAGGCCACAGGAAATTATAAGGATAAAAAAATTGTTGTTGAAGTTCGCTCTTTGAACAGCAAAAACTTGGATTTAATGGCGCGTATTGCACCACTTTACAAACCGCTCGAATTAGAGTTGCGTAAAAAAGTGGGACAAGTTTTAGACCGCGGTAAAACGGAGTTGAGCATTAACATAGAAAACACGGGTGCCACAGCCAACTATGTAATTAACCAAGAACTGGCCAAAGCCTATTACAAAGATCTAAAGCAGTTGTCTTCTGATTTAGAAGAGGAGCAAGATCTTTTGCCTATGGTATTGCGCATGCCAGAAATCTACATCAACCAAACAGAAGAGTTGACCGAAGAGGAAAGCAACTTCTTGATGGGATTGTTGGAAGAGGCTTTGCAGAAATTATTAGATTTTAGAAAACAGGAAGGAGTTTCTTTAAGTCAAGATTTCACAGATAGAATTACGACGATTAAAACCTTGTTAGACGAGGTTCCAAAATACGAAGAGTTACGTATAGACATCATCAAAGAGCGCATGCGCAAAGGCTTTGAAGAGAATAACAATCAGAGTATTGATGAAAACAGATTCGAGCAAGAATTAATCTATTACATTGAGAAGTTAGATGTTTCTGAAGAGAAAGTTAGATTGGCCAATCACTTGGATTACTTCATTGAAACGATGAACAATTCAGATAAACCTGTGGGTAAAAAATTAGGATTCATCTCTCAAGAAATCGGTAGAGAAATCAATACACTTGGAAGTAAATCTTACCATGTTGACTTACAAAAGATCGTGGTTAACATGAAGGATAATTTAGAGAAGATTAAAGAACAAGTATTAAACACACTTTAAATTAAGAATTCCTCTCGACTCCGCTCGAGAACCGCTTATAAAATTAAATACTCTACCCCCTTGATAAAAATCGTTTATCAAGTAGAGTTATGAAATTTAAGACCATGAACAAAGAAGGAAAATGCATCATATTCTCTGCGCCATCTGGGGCAGGGAAAACGACCATAGTACAACATTTATTAAAACAAGATTTAGGTTTGTCTTTTTCTATTTCGGCATGTTCTAGAGATCCTAGACCCAACGAAGTAGACGGGAAAGACTACCACTTTTTAGGTTTGGAGAAATTTCAACAGGAGATTTTAAACAATGCCTTTTTAGAGTGGGAAGAAGTTTACACCAACAATTACTACGGAACACTAAAAAGCGAAATTGAACGCATTTGGAACGAAGGGAAAACTGTAATTTTTGATGTGGATGTTATTGGTGGACTCAACCTTAAGAAATACTTTGGAGACAAAGCTTTGGCCATCTTCGTACAACCCCCTTCTTACGATGAGTTAGAAAAGCGTTTACGCTACAGAAGCACAGAAAGTGAAGACAAGATTAACCAACGTATGTCTAAGGCAAGAGAAGAGCTTTCTTTCGCCCCTCAATTCGATCATATATTAGTGAACGACAACCTTGAGCACGCTTTAGAAGAAGCTGAAAAATTGGTGGGAACATTCATCAAAGCATAAGATATGAAAGTAGGATTGTATTTCGGAAGTTTTAACCCCATACACATTGGTCATTTAATCATTGCCAACCACATGGTTGACACAACAGATATGGATCAAGTATGGATGGTTGTATCGCCGCACAATCCACTTAAAAAGAAAAAGAGTTTATTAGAAGATTATCATCGATTGGCCTTGGTGAACGAGGCCATTGAGGATAACCTGAACCTAAGAGCATCTGATATAGAGTTTAAACTCGAACAACCTTCCTACACGGCAAATACCTTAGCCTACCTTAAAGAAAAGCACCCTAAGCATCAATTTGTACTTATCATGGGGGAAGACAATTTGCGCACCTTCCACAAATGGAAGAATTACGAGCAAATTTTAGAACGCTACGAAATCTATGTGTATCCGCGCGTGGTTACCGTACAAGAAATGGAAAAAGGTACGATAGAACACAACGCCTTACAAGACCATCCTCACGTACATTTTTGCGGAGATGCCCCTTTGATGAAAATCAGCAGCAGCTACATACGTAAAGCCATTAAGCTTGGGAGAGATGTACGTTATCTACTCCCCAAACCGGTGCTCAAGTACATCGACGAGATGAATTTTTATCGATAAACTGTTAGACTTTTAGATCGAAAGATTATTTAAGGTTTGATAGCTGGACACAAGTATGTCTTTTTTCAAACAAGGATAGGATGGAAAGTGCGAGTGGTAAAGGCTTAGCATAACAAGCTTAAAGCGGCGACTCAAAGAAGCCTCTTTAAGGGCGAGTTATTCTTAGCCTTTAGTAGCAAACTTGGAAGGATAGCCTGGCCGTTTGCCTAATTACCTTATCACCATTACAAAAAACATTAACACAACAGAAGTGCAAATTAGAATGGCCTGTACCAAGAATAAAGCATTCATACTTTTTACAGCTGCCACCAATTTGCGTTGCTCTTTATTATTCATCGCCAATTTTATACGCGTAGAAAACTTGTTATACAACAAGAACATATAAATGTAAATGGCTAGAACGATGGCACCGACAGATAACTGCGGAACTCTTCTTGCAATAACATCTGTTAATGTATAGTTAGCTTGACCGGGCAACGCAAGAAAGCTATTGTTCAACCTGTCTAAAGTCGTAAAAAGATCGACGACTAAGGACAACAAATAAAGTCCGGCAATTAGCAGCATAAAAACACCTAAAAAACGCGACCATTTTCCCGTAGACAATAAGATTCCTTCTGTTTTGTCTGTAATATTTAAAAGTGGGCTTTGCTCTTGTTGAGTAGCAGAATTTTCCATTAGATTGTAGGTTTAATAGTTGAAAAAGAAGTAGGTAAACACCAAGAATAAGATAGACAAAGTACAGATTATTATGATTCCTTGCAGCTTAAAAAATTGGCGCAAATTGTCGAGAGCTAAATCCAGTTCTTTTTGTTGTTCTTTTGCCAACGCCAATTTCATTTTGTTTGCGGCTGTATTGAGGTAATGAAAAAACATGTAATACAAGAAAAAGATGACTAAGGCCACCATGACACCGATAAAAATGCCCAGAAAATCGAAATCTGAAAATATAAATAAACATAAGACGGCGTAAAGACTGGCAACAACTAAAAAAGTAATACCCAAAAATTTGCTGTTATTAATCAGCTTAAAAAGGACTTTTCTCAGGTCGTAATTTACCGCTATACCCTCTGAGTGGTCATCATCTAATATATCTTTTTCCATGTGTAGTGATTGAGTTAGAGCCAACAATATACATATTCTCTTATAAATGTTGGAAGCAGCTGTTGAACTTTTGATACAAAAAAACTCCGCCCCATAGTCTGAGGCGGAGTAAATCAACAAAAGGTGTTGAATTATTTATCTAATATCTGCTCGATTAAACCAGCATTGGTTAAGTTGAGTTTTAAAGAGAATTTTATGCTTTGTGCGTAATTTGCTTGTTGTAAATTGTTGCTTTGCACGATTGGGAAATAGATGCCGAAAACATCTCCCATACGAATTCCTAAACCTAAATCGTATACTTCTTGTTGTACACCGTTATTTGAAATAGTACCGTAATCTGCAAACACTCCTACAAGGTGTGTTAAGACGGGTAATGGTGCATAGAAATTGATTGCCGCCATACTTTCGTTGGCTGCTAATCCACTTGCTGAACCAAAGTTCCCCATATCATTATTGTGCTGATTGGCCCACATTCCGCTCACTTCATTTCTACCGAAGTAATACTCTTCCATAAACAAATCTTGTCCTCCTGTTCTACCAGAAACGGGTGCAGCATATCTGTTGGCATTGTAGGCACTATTTACGTTGTAAATAAAGTTGTTTAAGGCAAAGGCGCGTACTTCAATGTAGTTTCTTTTCTTTTTAATGTAGTAATTCCACTTGTACTTCAATTCTACCGAAGCTCTTGCCATTTCATCGTTAAGGTTCGATTGTATGTAACTCGCTCTGGCATTGGCCACAAACAAGTGATTTGGACGTTTGTACGTGTACTTGTAATCTGCAAAGGCCCCGATTTCTTCTATGTTCGTAGCTGTTCTACGCGTCATTTTATACAAACCTTGCAACAACAAACGGTTGTGGTGCTTACTTTGCGGCCCTCTTTTACCTAATGTTAAATTCAAATAAGGGTTTAAGGCGTAGTAGTTCGCATTGTTTCTACTTAATGAATCTACATCTTTAAAAGTCTTCATAGATAAACCAGCTTTCCCTAAACGTACCACATTGGAAGGTCTAAAAGTATAGATCAACTCTCCCATTCCACTTAGGTTTTGTCGACCAATAGAATACATAGGGGTCAATAAGAAAGTAAACTTATTGGGCACTACCTGGAAATTATGCAAGCTGGCCCCTATCATGAACTTATCACTGGTATTGAAACCAATAGCAGGTGTCCAAGCTAGGTTACTCTCTTCTCTCCTATTGGCTGTAAACAAAGGATTGATTTTAAGTGGTTCAACTCTATTGATAAGCCAGTCTTTCTTCCAAGAGTTGTTGGTTCTATTCATCTCTGGAACTTGTGTATGGATATCTACCACCACTTCTGCAGCTTCTGTATTCTCAAAAGTTACACTTTCTTTCCTATCTTCTGATGTTGCCCATTTGGTTAAAGTATCTCCCTCTGGTGTGATAACTTGAACAGGAATTGGTCCGTGAATATGTCCTTTGTGCTTTACAACAACCTCCGTATTACCATCTTTAGTTTTCACACGCTTCAACTTGTAATCTATAGCATCAGCAGTTTTAATGATATCTTCGAAAACCCATCCAAAATCTTCTCCCGTTGCAGTTTCAAAACAAGCGCGTAAATCTTCAGGCTGTGGGTGTTTAAACTTCCATTTTTGATAATACGATTGCATAATCGCATCGAACTTTTCTTCGCCTAAGTATTCTTTTAAATAATCGAACACCAGACCTGTTTTTTGATAGACGATTACTCCGTAATTCACAGAAGCAAATTCATCAGAATGCAAATCCATTGGTTGATCTAAGCCCAACGCTTGGACAGTTCTAAACATTACATCGTTCTGGTCGTGGTAATCACAACCGTGGAATCTGAATTTTCCATTTAAAAGATTATCTGCTAAACGTGTATTGTTTGGATATTTGGTTTGAATGTAGCGCACCTCGTTCAATGTATTTAAACCTTCATCCATCCATGGGTGCGTGCGTTCGTTAGATCCTAATATTCCATAGAACCAATTGTGCCCAACCTCGTGAACAATCACGACTTCCAAGGCTTCTTTATTTCCAGTATTTCCAATAACGGTAACGTTAGGGTATTCCATCCCTCCACCAGCTGCAATAGTTCCGTCTACCGCAGTTACTTGGTTGTACGGGTAATCTCCATTCCACAAAGAATAGTAGTAGGTTCCATCGTTGATATACTCAATGGCATCTTCCCATAGCATTCTATTTTTTGGCGTAAACATGGCATAAGTAGTTACCTTTCTTTTGGAATGCGGCAACTCTACTTCTCCTTGCAACACTTCAAATCTTTTGTCGGCAAACCAAGCGAAGTCATGTACCTTCGATTGTTTATAAGTCAACGTTTTATACTCCTTAGAAGAAGCTGGAAAATCTGTACTCGCCTCTTGCTTAAAAGAAGCGTCTTTGAATTGTTGTAAGGTAGAATCTGCCTTTGCTTTCAACCAAGCTTTTTCTGCAGGATTTTGTAAATCTCCTGTTGCTCCAACTACGTAGTTCTTGGGAAGGGTTATACTTACTTCAAAAGACCCGTATTCTGAGTAGAATTCTCCTTGGTTCAAATAAGGCATGGCGTGCCATCCATCTTTGTCGTACACTGCTGGTTTTGGGTACCATTGTGTAATCATATAGGATTCTCCTACGTGCCCTAAACGCGAATATTTAGCATCTGGCAATTTTACTTTGAAGGGCGTAGAAATAATTACTTTTTCTCCTGGTAACAACGCTTCATTTAAAGTCAAGGTAGCCACGTCTATGTGTTCTTCATCATAGGTTAACACAAGGGCTTCTCCGTTTGCTTTAAAGTCTAATGAATCTATCCATCCTCTATCTTTTTCATCCGCGAAGATGAGTCCGTTATTTTCTCTCCTTTGCTTTTGCTTTGCCAAA
>NZ_JBVCPV010000050.1:0-17022 GCF_057456495.1 Lishizhenia sp.
ACGCTTGACCGCAGACCACTAGCCAAACAACAACGGAGTAGAACGGATAGCCCGGTGAACAGCACACCTATCCGCTTAAATGCCCTCCCCTAATTCTTGATTGTTAACTCTAAATTCTACATTCATTTTATACCTTATATATAGGGCAGTAAAAAACACCGATCATGCAACACCCTTTCCTTGTCCTTTTGCCGCGCGGATAAATGGATTGAAAATGAACACATAAGCTCAAGGATTCCTCTACTGGTCCTCTGTTGACATTTATTCATAGAAAAAGCACTTTAACTTATGGTTATTAGGATTAGTTTGTTGTATCTTTGCGCCCCGTAGTTACAAAATTTAAGAAATGTCAAATTCTACTAAATACATCTTTGTAACGGGGGGTGTTGCTTCTTCGTTAGGAAAAGGAATAATTTCAGCTTCTCTGGCAAAGCTTTTACAAGCCAGAGGTTTTTCAACAACCATTCAAAAATTGGATCCATACATCAATGTTGATCCAGGTACATTAAACCCATATGAGCACGGTGAGTGTTTTGTTACGGATGATGGTGCAGAGACAGATCTTGACTTAGGTCACTACGAGCGTTTCTTAAACGTAAATACGTCTCAAGCCAACAACGTTACAACGGGTAGAATCTACCAATCAGTAATCGAAAAGGAAAGACGTGGAGATTACTTAGGAAAAACAGTTCAGGTTATTCCTCACATCACCGATGAGATTAAAGAACGTATCCAGATTTTAGGAAAAGATGGAAAGTACGATATCGTTATTACTGAGATTGGTGGTACGGTAGGTGATATTGAATCCTTACCATATGTAGAAGCTGTTCGTCAGATGAACTGGGAGTTTGAAAACGATTGTATCGTGATTCACTTGACTTTAGTTCCTTACCTAGCAGCAGCTGGTGAGTTAAAAACGAAGCCAACGCAGCACAGTGTAAAGCAATTGTTAGAATTAGGTTTACAGCCAGACATTCTTTGTTGTAGAACGGAGCACGATTTAGACTTGACTTTGCGTAGAAAAATTGCAAAATTCTGTAACGTGAGTCCGAACGCTGTTATCGAATCTAAAGATGCAGAGTCTATTTATGACGTGCCTTTATTGATGCAAGAGGAAGAGTTAGACATGGTGGTCTTGGAGAAATTACAATTACCAAGAAAAAACACTCCTGAATTAACGAACTGGAAAGAATTCTTAACTACACTTAAAAACCCAGAAACTGAAGTAAACATTGGTTTAGTTGGGAAATACGTTGAATTAAAAGATTCTTACAAATCAATATCTGAAGCCTTTATACATGGTGGTGTTGCCAACAAGTGTAAGGTGAATGTAAAATGGATACACTCTGAAAAATTAACTTCTTCCAACGTAGAAGAACAATTAGGAGGTTTAGACGGAATTTTAGTAGCGCCAGGATTTGGTTCAAGAGGAATCTCTGGAAAAATCACTGCTGTGAAATTCGCCCGTGAAAATAAAGTTCCTTTCTTCGGTATTTGTTTAGGTATGCAATGTGCCGTTATCGAATACGCAAGAAACGTACTTGGATGGGATGATGCACACACAGTAGAAATTTCTGACGACTGTGCTTACCCTGTCATCAACCTTATGGAAGAACAGAAAAACATTTCTGAAATGGGTGGTACGATGCGTTTAGGATCTTACGCATGTAAATTAAAATCTAAAACAAACATTTACGAAGCATACAATACCGAAATCGTAAATGAGCGTCACCGTCACAGATACGAATTCAACAACGAATATTTAGAAGAGTTTGAGAAAAACGGAATGATAGCTACAGGACGTAACCCAGAAACTGGATTGGTTGAAGTAGTTGAAATTCCTGAGCACCCTTGGTTTGTTGGAGCACAATTCCACCCAGAATACAAGAGTACGGTTCAGAACCCTCACCCTTTATTTACAGCATTTATTGGAGCTGCAATAAAGAACAAAAAGTAATCATAAGAAATGGATAGAAATACAATTATTGGATTAGGTTTAATCGGTGGTCTTTTGGCCCTATACACCTACTTCAATCAACCCACTGAGGAAGAAATTCGTCAAGCACAAGTTGAAGCCAGAGAACAAGCTATTGCAGATTCTCTTGCAGCTATAGCTCCTGCTGAAGATACAATCTCTTTGGAAGAAGCAAACACGGTTGCTGTTGCCAATCACCTACAACCTAAAATGGTTATGAATGCAGATTCTGCATGGGTGCAAGCTACAGATTCTTTAAACAACCCTATTTACACAGATACATTAACACAACAAGACACTGTTATTGTTGGTGGTTTATCTACTACAGCAGCTACGTCTGAAGTTGAAAACACATCTGTTTGGATAGAGAACGATCGTTTAAAAATTGAATTACACACAGAAGGTGGTAGAGTTGCAAATGTACTTTTGAAAGAATTTGAAAGCTACGAGAACTTTGCTAAAGAAGACAGTGTAATTACCGCTTTAAAATTAATTGACGGTGAGCATTCAAACAACGCGGTTCGTTTCCCTTACGAGGGGGGTGTTTATTCTACTGCTGACAAAGCTTTTGAAATTGTTAGTCAGAACGACAACAACGTTACGCTTCGTCATTCTTTAGGAGGAAACAAAGCCATTGAATACATCTACGCATTAGAAGATGGTAAGTACGACATGACTTACGAAATTCGCATGTATGGACTGGGTGAAGTTACCCCACAGAACGTAATGCTAGACTGGAACGCTAAATTGGTAAAGACGGAGCGTTTACTTTCTGAGCAAAGAAGAATCTCTACTGTATTCTTTAAAGAAAAAAACGAGAACTACGACTATTTATCGGAAGCATCAGATGATGACCAGGATGAATTTGAAAATGATATCGACTGGGTAGCCTTTAAACAAAGTTACTTCTCTTCTATATTGATGCCTGCTAATGGTTTTGGTAAAAATGGTTCAGATTTGAAGATTACAACTTTTGGTGAGAACTCTCCTTTTTACGATACACACATTAAAGACTACCAAGCGCAATTGAACTTGGGAATGACTTCTACGGATAATGGTTCTGTTAAAATGAACTGGTTCTTCGGACCCAACGATTACGAGCTATTATCTAGCTACAACAACGAAACAGAAGACATCATCAACTTAGGTTGGGGTATCTTTAGATGGGTGAATGTTTATGCGATTCAACCTTTATTTAACTGGTTTGCCAGCTTCGGTATTAACTTGGGTATTGCAATCTTATTACTTACGATTGTTGTAAAATCAGTATTAACTCCTATTCAATGGAAAATGTTTACATCATCTGCAAAGATGCGTATCTTAAAACCAGAGATAGAAGAGTTAAACAAGAAGTACCCGAACAAAGAGGATGCAATGAAAAAGCAAATGGAGACCATGGCCTTGTACAAGGAAACAGGTTCTTCTCCATTAGCAGGATGTGTACCTATGTTGATTCAGATGCCTATCTTATTCGCAGTCTTTAGATTCTTCCCGTCTAGTTTTGAATTAAGACAAAAGAGCTTCTTATGGGCAGAGGATTTATCTTCATACGATAGTATTGCGAACTTAAGTTTTGATATTCCATTCTATGGAGACCACGTGAGTTTATTTACTTTGTTGATGGCAGCAACTACTTTAATCTATACGATTTTGAACAGTAGTAACATGCAACAACCACAACAAGAGGGAATGCCAAACATGAAATACATCATGTACTTCTTCCCAATCATGATGATCTTCTTCTTTAACAACTACTCTTCTGGTTTAAGTTATTACTACTTCATCTCTACATTGATGTCTATTTTAACTATGGTTGTTATTAAGAACTTCTTTGTTGATGAAGAGAAATTAAAAGCTAAAATGGCTGCTAAAAAAGCTGAAAATGCTGGAGGTGGTAAAAAAGCGAAGAAGTCTAAATTCCAAGAAAGACTTGAGCAAATGCAAAAAGCTCAACAAGAGAAAATGAAAAAATAATCTTGACACATATTTTCGAAAAGCCTCAGTTTTACTGGGGCTTTTTTTGCTTACAGCTCTTTTTATTCATCCTCATTTCTTAGCAAACATACTCCCTTTAACCTCCATTATCTCTCCCTCACCTATCCATTTGAAAACTCTGGTTTCCAACAATGTAACTATTGTTACCAAAATAGATTTGTACACACTCTAAAGCCTACGTATCTTTGCAGCAGATTTAGATAAAAGAAAACAACGTTTCTCTACTTGTTTGGTAGCAAAGAAGAGAACAAAACAATAAAAGATTGTTGGTTGTAAGGAAAACCACACGTTAACCAATTGGGTTAACAACCGAGTACCAGGTTTGATTTTCTTTATCTCAGTTCTCGGTAAAAACCTAGAATTGGTATAAGGAAAATTAGGTACAATAATTTTCATAGTTTAGTTTTAGTTTCGGTAAAGGTCGCACTACACAAAATAGTGCGACCTTTTTCGTTTATTACAAATCTCTTAATAACTTAGGGGCAAAATAAGATACTATGACTATTTACCCGTTAAACACAGGAAATTTCAAATTAGACGGAGGAGCGATGTTTGGTGTTGTGCCCAAATCTTTATGGAGCAGAACCAACCCTGCTGATGCCAACAACATGTGTGATTGGTCTATGCGTTCTATGCTCATTGAAGATGGAGATAGATTAATTTTGATAGACACAGGAATTGGTGATAAACAATCTGAAAAATTCTTCTCGCACTACTACCTGTTTGGAGATGATAGTTTACATGGTAACTTAAAAAGACTTGGTTTTTCTGCCGATGACATTACGGATGTATTCTTAACACATTTACATTTCGACCATTGTGGCGGGGCTATTAGATGGAACAAAGATAGAACTGGTTTTGAACCTGTTTTCAAAAATGCTACTTATTGGAGTACAGAAAAACACTGGAACTGGGCTACTGAACCTAACGCCAGAGAAAAAGCATCTTTCTTAAAAGAAAACATATTACCTATACAGGAATCAGGACAATTAAAATTTGTGGATAGGCAAGGTGATTTCACGAAGAATGTTTTCAATAACATTGACCTATTGTTTGTGGATGGGCACACAGAAAGTCAAATGATTCCACACATCAAGTACAAAGGAAAAACTTTGGTTTTCATGGCCGATTTACTACCAAGTACTGGTCACATTCCTTTACCTTATGTTATGGGATATGATACTCGACCACTACTCACCTTAGATGAAAAAGGTAAATTCTTACAACGCGCAGCTGAAGAAGAGTACATCCTTTTCTTGGAACACGACAGTGTAAATGAATGTTGTACAGTTAAACAAACAGAGAAAGGGGTTCGCCTTTCAGAAAGCTTCAGTTTTAACGAACTGTTTTAATTCAAATCTCTATTTTTAAACATAAATAGCTTACCATGAACAAGTATCTTCAGCTTTTACTTCAATTAGAAAGTACGGTGATTATTCCAGATTTTGGAGCCATCATCATTGCCAATGAAAAAACAGGCGATTTACTTTTTAATGAATACCTTAAGTTCAACGATGGAAAACTAGTAAACTTCATTGTTGAGAACTCTAACATGGATGAGCAAGAAGCCCTGAATTTCATTTCTAAATACGTGCGTGAAATCAATGCACAATTAGACAAGGGTGAATCTTACGACATGTTCCAATTTGGTTCTTTCACGAAAAACAAAGACGGAAAAATTGTTTTTGTTTCTTGGGACAAAATTAAAAATGTAGGAGTTGCAGCAGTTCAATCTATCGTTGAGGAGGAAGAAGAGGCACAAGCTAATGAAGAGACTGAAGCAACAGAAGACAACAAGGATGAAGAAGCTCAAGACGTAGCAGAAGTTCCAACTCCAACAGCGCAAGATATACCTCAACCGGAAGAAACAGGTCGCGCAGAAATTGAGGAAGAAACAACTGCTCAAGAAGAAACTCCCAAAAAGGTAAACACGTACATTCCTCCCTCTCCTTTGGAAGAAGAACAAAAAGAGGAAGAAGAAGATCAAGAGAAAAAGGTTGAAGCACCTGTACAAGAAAAACCACAAGGAATAAAGGTTGCAACGGCTAAAAAAGTTGTGGTTGTTCCTCCTAAAAAAGAGAAAAAGAAAAACAGACTAGGTTTAATCATTATTTTGATTCTAATCATAGGTGCAGGAACCTTTGCTGCTTTACAATTAGAAAACATAAAATCTTACTTCAATAATAATCAAACAGAAGTTGCTACAACGGAAGATCCAACAACTGTAAAAGAAGATACACCAAAATTTGAAGAGGAAGAAGATATTGCAGATACAACTGAGGCAGCAGCTTCAAATATGGCAGTAATGGATAGTCTTTCAGCAAACACTGAAGAAGAGCTTTTAGCAGAGGTTAACGAATCGGAAGAAAGCACAATAGACGATACAGAAGAAGAGATTATCGAGGAAGCTACTGTAGAAGAAGTAGTTTCCACACCTGAACAAAATACAGGAGCATACAAAATGATTTGTGGAAATTTCTCAGAGTTAGCAAACGCTGAAAAACAGGTAGCAGAATTAAAAGCCAAAGGCTATAATGCCGAAATCATTGGTATCTTTGGCGGCTTACATAGAGTATCCATGAATAGCTACAACAGTTTCCAAGAGGCTGTGGATGCCCTTCCTGCTGCCAAGGAAGAAGTTAGCGGAGCTTATGTATCGCACCAATAAAAAGAACAATGAAGAAATTCATAGATGTTAGAAATATCATCGCGCAGAAGAATGCCAATCTATTGAAATGGATCCCTGGCTTTTTAATACGTTACGTACAAAAAATACTGCACGAAAAAGATGTGAATACATTTATAGATGAGCACAAACACCTTAATAGCTTTGACTTCTGTACAGCCGTTATCGATAAGTTCAACATAGAACTTTCTACCATAGGTTTAGAAAATGTACCCGATAAAGGTCCATGTGTACTCGCCGTAAATCACCCCCTAGGTGGTATGGATGCCATGGCCATTGTAAGTTTGTTACAGCACAAACGTAGAGATATAAAATTTATCGTTAATGATGTACTTCTCAACCTAGAGAATCTCAAGGAGATATTTATAGGCGTTGATAAAATTGGGAAGAATCAAAAAGAATCATTGCGCAAAGTAGATGAACTTTTTGGTACGGATCAACTCATATGTGTTTTCCCTGCAGGTTTGGTGAGCAGAAAAGTCAAGGGTCACGTAGAAGATTTAGAGTGGAAAAAAACCTTCATTACACGATCGAAACGATACAACAATACGATTATCCCCGTACACATCAATGGTGAACTTTCTAACTTCTTTTATCGTTTATCTAATATTCGAAAGAAACTGGGGATAAAAGGAAATATAGAAATGTTGTATCTTGTAAATGAACTCTACAAACAGAACAACAAAAAAATGCGTGTGTTATTTGGCACACCTATCCCAGCCGCGAGCTTGGACAAAAGTAAAACAGACAAAGTCTGGGCTCAAGAAATTAAAAACAAAGTTTACGCTTTAGAAAAGCAATATGACAAGTAAGGATATAATAGATCCTATTCCAGTAGAAATACTAGAAAAGGAATTGAATCAAGAGAGATGGGTACGCACAACGCGTAAAGGTGATAATGAAATTTATATTGTCAACAACCAAAATGCGCCTAATGTACTTAAAGAAATTGGCCGTTTACGTGAAGTTACTTTTCGTGCAGCTGGAGGCGGAACAGGAGCGTCTTTGGACTTAGACGAATATGACACCAATGAGAATTCTTACCAGCAACTCATCGTTTGGAGTAAAGAAGATAAGGAAATCATAGGTGGTTATCGTTTTATCGATTGTAAAAATGCCATTCGTCCGGAGGGTGAACCTGAATTGAGTACGGCACATTATTTCAATTTCACTGAAGACTTCATCGAAAATTACCTCCCGCATACGATAGAGTTAGGAAGAAGTTGGGTTCAACCCAATTTTCAACCTTCTAAAAACCCAAGGAAAGGATTATATGCTTTGGATAATATTTGGGACGGATTAGGTGCTTTAACGGTAACGAACCCCAACATCAAGTACTTCTTTGGGAAAGTAACTATGTATCCAGATTACAATACAGATTGTAGAGATTTTCTCTTACACTTTATGCATCACTTCTTTCCGGATAAAGAGGCATTACTCTCTCCGAAACATCCTTTAAAAAGTAAGGGTGACACTGCAGAGTTCGAACGTATGTTGAAAGATCTCGATTTTAAAGATGGATTTAAGGTATTGAATCAATACATACGTTCTAAAGGAGAAAACGTACCTCCTTTAGTGAACATTTACATGCATCTATCTCCTACCATGAAAACATTTGGCACGGCAGTAAACCCAGATTTTGGTGGTGTGGAAGAAACCGGTATACTCGTTACGATAGACGATATATATGAAGAAAAGAAAACACGACACATAGATCCGATGTTATAAAAAAAGGGCCTCAAATTGAGGCCCTTTTTTAATGTGCGATTCCTTAAAACAAAGGAAGAATATATTCAAGTCTAATTCTGGGAATTTTTAATATCATGGATGATTGATAATCTTGAATCAATAATCCATATTTACTCAAATTCTTATTGTTTTTAAAAAATGCATTAATGAAGTGAAAATTCACATCCATTTCAAAACCGAATCGGATAACCCCTACCTTTCCTAACACCATTGAATTCATAAATCCGTATCTAATAAAAGGAGAGGTATGAAATAATAAACCACCCTCATTTTCTTCTCTAACAATTGGGTAAATAGATTTCACATCACCATTATCTGTAGGATATATTGCTTTTAACTCTTGGTCTTTGGCACTTACATAATCAAACCCAAATTCTACACTATTTGAAAAACTTGCAAAGGGAAGTGCAGCCCATTTTTTTGACCTAAATTCAAGAAACATAGAAATCTTTTTTCTACTTACTTCAGCTAGCTCAACAAACGGATACTGTTTATGTTCTTGCGAGTATTCAGGGTAAAATTGAAACAACTCCTTCTCCCTACAAAATTGAGCTCCGACTAATATTCTTCCGGAAATAGACTTATAATATTTAAAAGATACACCACCTGGAAGAGGAGCCACCCATCCACTATTTTGATAGAAGTATTCTTCTAAATAAACCCCATTATTTCCTGTGTACTTTAAACTTGGTGTTAAACTCACAGATATAAAATTGGATTTTCCATAATAAAGCGCTCTCTTTTTCATCTCTTTCGTTTGAGAAAAGCCACAAATTGAAAGGAAAGCAAAAAATCCTATTGCTATATATTTAATCATAAATTAGTTCTTTAAAAAGTCATTTAAATACAAGGCAACTGAGGGTGCGTTTATTCCCTTCAAATACACATAGTTTGCCTCTTTAACAACCCCTCCCGTTCGCAGATCATATACAACAAAATGCAATTTTGTGTGGTTCGATCTTAAAGTCTTATACATTGCCAATGGGATAATTGGTACACCATATAAACTCACAGAATATAAAACTTCTAAAAAGTACACATGAACATTCGACCTTCCTTCAGCATCTGCCATGAGTAAGAGGTTTGAGTGGTAATCCAGCGTATCAAAAAAATCAAAATCAGGATTAATGTAAAACGGAGCTTCCATTTGTTGACGAACTACGGAATATCTTGTTATTGCTGCATTCTTATTATAATCATCTGTAAGTGCAGTTCCATATTTTGAATAATCTCCAACTAAACAATCTTCCGATTTCGCATAGGTCGAAAATCCGAACCTCATATTACTGGTCTTGATCATACTTTTATTTACCTTCTTTCCCTTATTACCTCGATAAACAGCAAGGGGATCAGCATAAAGCACAAGACTGTCGCCAAGATTATTTTGATAGACGCGCTTTTGTTCACTCAAGGTGCTAAATGCATCAGCTCGGTAGACATCCTTAGGTTCTTCATAGTCTTCAAGAAAGCGTTTATTTCTTCTCTTCATCTCCTCATTTAATACACCGACTAATGAAAATTTATAAGTATATAAAGGGTTCAAGTCCACTTTCTGCAGTAGTTTATTCGACTTACTCTCCTTCTTAACTTTTATCTTTGTATACTTATCCAAGGCTTCCCACTCTTCTTGAGAATAGCCATAATGCAGAATTGTTAAATCATCTACCTCTTTTTCAAATACACTGAGCCGTTTATTATTCTTCGCAACTTCCTCTTTTGTATATTCACTGTATTCATCTAAACGGATATTCTCTCCTATCAAAATTGCAAATAAAACCTTCTCCATTTGGAGTAAACTTGGTTCATACGGATATTCTTGCAAACAAACTTCAACTTGACGTAAAGCATATGACACCCTCTCCTTTTTTGAACATTTTTGTAGGAAAAATTGAAGTTCATATATACTACCTTGGGTATTGGGCCCCATATCAAATAAACTGAAATCTGGTTTTTCAAAACTTGAGTTTATCGCCAAATTTGTCCAGCTCAAAGCTTTTTTCAATTTTAAATATTTACTCTGAGGATGATTTTCCTCTAATACCATAACCTCATATAAAGCCTTACCGTACTTCCCTGCATACAGTGCATTTTGTACGCGTTCAAAACGAGCTATTTTTCGGATATAAGAAAAACTTTCTTCAGGTAATAGTTGAACATGTGAATTTCCTCCGTCCTCTGAACGAGTAACTTTTCTTTTCATCAACTTTTCTTTCCTATCTTCTATATTTGAGAAACTCCTGTTATCATCCTCGAACTCCTCGCTAAAAGTAATGGTTACTTTATCCTCAGGAATTAAATCTGAATTGAAGGGAACACCTTTACCTATTATCTTTTCCGGCGTTACTGTAACTTCATCTGTTGGCAAATACGAATAATACAAGATATCTAAAGTAATCGGGACTCGCGCTTTAGAGTATCCTGCTTCTAAATAAATATCAAGTCCCAATGAGTCTGCATCAAGTATTTGTTTTTTGCTATAATTTTGAAGCGAACGAAAGGGTTTTAATACCTCACTGCCTCCGTAATAATTATCAGGAAGTGTTAACCCATGTTGCAATTTATAACGTGCGATTTCTACTGACAGAACAAATGCCAAATCACTTTCTGTTTCCAATTGAGAAATTAATCCTGTAGTAACAAATATATTTCCTAAAGCACTTGTGAGAACCTTACATTCATTCGATTTTAGAATAAAAAAGTTTAACCGCGATAATAAATTTTGATCATCTTTCAGAATTTCCGCTGCTAATGCATTCACGTAAGTAGACAGTGTATCTCCATAAATCACCTTCCCAGAACGCAGTATAAAAGCTTCGGCGATTTTTTGGTTTTCTCCAAAAAAAGAAGAACGGTACACCACTGCAGGGTTAAAAGATTTATAATATCGTCCTTGTATGATTGCATGGATATCATGCGGCATATTTCCCCTCGCCTTGAGCGGTTTGTAATCATTAAAATTGACTTGACCAGTGGTTATGTTTAAGCCCAGCAGAAAAAGGACAAAACAATAAAAAACAGTTTTCATACTTACATTATTAACTTAAAATATTGGGAACACATACTCTACTCTAATTCGATAAAATTCGCGGATTACGGATTCTTTAAATTTTCTTGTCAAACTTTGAAACTCAGGGTCTATATTAGATTTTGCCACAATGTTTAAACAAAGATCTCCTCCCCATCTTAAGATTCCCATTTTATTCAAGGGTATAGAATTCATAACTCCAACCCTTACGAATACGGAGGTGAAATTAAATCCATAGGGTATGGTTGCTGAAAAATTACTCAAGTATTCATCATACTTTGGAGCTTGTGGATAATTCATTGTTTGATACTTAATATAAACAGGAGACTCTTGTGCTTGAACTCTTGCTTTTTCGAATCCTACCTCCAAAACATTTGTAAAATTAGCAAAAGGAAGCGCCGCCCATTGTTTACCGGTATACTCCCATACAAAAGAATATCTCCTGCGCTTAATCTCGGCTCTTGCAGGAATAAATCCACTTAAGTTATATTCATAAAGGTGCTCGTCAAATAAAGAGTTGTTGTACATATGAGCATCCGGATAATATCTTCCATATGCAAGTTTTACGGATCGCTGAGCGAATCCAAATCCAAATTTCATTCGATTACTTGTCGTTTTGTAATACCTAAATTCAAATTGATTCAAATGCGGAGTCAATCGTTTGACCTCTTTATATACTTCACCCCCTTCGTAGAATACAGCGTAAGTACGCCCTCCTAACCAAGGGGAATAACCAAAACCAATAAAATTTGATTTACCAAAATACTCTCCCTGTTCAACTTGGGCACAGAGAAAACTAAAACTAAGCAAACAATATAACACAACTACTTTCTGCATAACTTAATTTTTTATGAAATCATTTACATACAACTGAACAGAACCCTTAGTAAAGCGCTGAGAATAAAAGTACTCTCTTGTTTTCACAATTTTACCCGTTTTTAAATCTATGAGCTGCATGTGATGAAGTACACGCCTGGCTTTCATTCCCTTACTCCCCATGTATGCAACAAAAGGAATCCCAACTGGGATCAGAGATAATAACACCAAACCAGGATCTACATCCAGATTCACGTGTGTGAGGATATTTGACACTAGCAAATACCTACACATGAGTGTCTCTTGTAAATCTTGAAAGTATAAATAATCAGGATTTATGTATTCTGTATTCCCCAAATACTGCCGAACTCTGGTATACCTTCCCAAAGCCGCTTTTGCGTTGTACTCTTTCGTTGAAAAACCAAGGAGAGAAGAACTTAACATATCTACCTTATCGTTATTTTTAGAGTAACTCAAATACCCCTTTAGTATTCTACCTTGATTTCTCTTCGATTTTTCCCAATCGATTTCCTGATTTTTGACATGATATACCGATGGTGTCATTAACACAATATTGCCTTTATCTAGTTTTACCTTTTTATAGACCTTTTTGGAATGAACCATGAAATCATACCTCTTCGAAGGTATAGATGATCTTTCCTTTTCTAAGGCATATTCTTCCTGTGCTTTATTGAATAGAATTTGAACCTTGTCATCTATTGCTAGATCAGGCAAAACGTATAAATAAAGTTGGTTAGAATCTACTTCTTCTAAAACCACCTCCTCAATTGTATTACTAGCCCTTTGTTTTGCTTTTATTTTTTCAAATTTAGAAAGGGACTTCCATTCCTTTGCTGAATATCCATAATAAATATCCTGCTCATCCTTGGGGTTTGTTTTTTGTTTACGTCTATTCTGTTCTTCAAGAATTTCTTTAATTGAAAACTTACTGTAAGCCTTCAAATTCATATTGGTCCTTGCCATCAATTTAAGAAGAGCATATTGAAGCTGGTTCAAAATATACTCGTTCGGATATTTTTGTTGTGTGTTTACAACATGTCTCATTGCATAACTTAACAATTCTTGGGGACTTGATTTTTCAAGAAAATGATAAACCTTAACTATATTCCCTTGCGCATCTCCATCCCATAATCCGTCAGACATAAAATCAATGAATTCTACTTTTGCTACTGCAGCATTTGTAAAAGCCAACGCTTTCGAAATATCCAGAAATTTACTCTTGGGATAATCTTGTTGCAATACATTTATTTCATAAATACACTTAGCGAACTCTGCAGAATATAAGTGGTTTTGCACCCTTTCGAACCTCGCTAAATTTCTTATAAATTCGAATCTTTGTTTCCCTAACTTGTATAAATCCCTCCCTTTTGTATTGGCGTGTAACTTCTTATATAAGTGTTTAACATATTCTTTACGTTTTTCAATATTCGGGTGACTACTATGTTCGTCGTTGTAATCTTGATTAAAATCAATTGCCTTAATTTCCTTTGTAATTAGATGAGGGGAGTGCACTGAATTTTCACCAAATAGAAAACGTTCTTCCAATTCAACTTCGTCTATTGGTAAATAAGAATAATACAGCATATCATAGGTGAAGTCAATATTCTCAAACTTATACCCCGCCTTTAAGAACAATTCTAAACCTAAAGAGTCGGCCTGAAACTCCTGCTGCTTACTATATGCCGCCATATCATTAAATTTCAAGCTTTTATTATCCTTGGTTTCTTTATGAAAATTTAAACTGTGTCTTAATTGATAGTGAGAAACTTCATGAGCAATAACAAAAGCCAAGTCACTTTCAGTACTCATTTGAGAGAGCAAACCTGTTGTGATATATAACATACCTACACCACTCATAAAAGCATTGCACTCATTGGTTTTTAGCACATAAAAATCCAACTCATCGTATAAAGAAGCATCGTCCTTTAAAATGAGTTTTGCGAGATCTTTGATGTATTGAGACAAGGTATCTCCATAAATTACCAAACCGGAATTCAAAAAAGTTTGCTCAGCAATACATTGATTCAAGATGAAATCAGGATCTTCTATCATGTTAGAAGAACGTAAATTGTTCGTCATAAATTCAACCCTCTCCTTTAGGGTTAAGGTGAATTTTTTCGGAATTTCACCACTTGATTGTAAAGGTGTGTAGGCATTAAAATCTATCTGACCTTGGACTTGTATCACAAATACAAAAAACCAGGCAAAGTGAAGTAAGCGATTATAGTTCATGATTAGTGTTATTCAATAATTTAAGTAGTGTGGAAGGCGATTAACTAAAATGCAAATATCAATTCTGTTCTAAAATTCACAACACTTCTAAAAGCCATGAGTTTAAAGGTTGACATAGCCACGGCATAATTATTTTCGGGGAGTGTATAATCAGATATATCGTAATTGTACCTAAAGGCCTCCATGTAGTTGAAGTGAAAGGTAGCATCAAAACCGTATCTAAGAATAAAGGACTCTGATAACGGTACAGACTGCATAGCTGTGTAACGAAAGAAAACACCTGTATTGTTATACCCCTCCGGCTTAGCAAAAATATTTTCTAAACTAAATGTATTCACAACAGCATTTTCTTGAAGTTGTTGATCATCTCCTAGGAAAAATTCATCCACGGCATAAAATTCTCCCGTTAACGGAATGTCCGCTTGTTCAAATCCAAGCTCTAACCTATTCATGAAATTCCCCATAATCAAAGAATTCCACTCGTAAGATGAAAATTCTAAATATAAAGAGACTTGATTTCTATTGATTTTAATAGGAGAAAAGAATTCACCAGAATTATACTCTTGTGGACTATATAAAGTAAAGTTAGACCTTCTGTAGCTTGCACCAATTAGAAAACGATTCGAAAGAGCTCTACTCGCACTAAAATTGAAACCTCCAGGCCTAAATGTAAAAACACCTTGACGTTTAACTTTATCACCGTCTAAATAAAAGGGTGAACTAAGAAGATTTCCCATCTTAAAGTCAACCGTAGGATTTACACCTATTGAAATGAAATTTTTCTTACCAAAAAAACCTACTTTCTTCTGCGCAACACTACTTAACGCAGTCAATGTTGCTACTATCAATAACATCTTTCTCATGGCTTAGTTGTTTAAAATATCGTTTAAGTACAAACTCAAAATTGTTTTACTTGGTCGAGCATTAAATGAATAGGAACTCTGTTTAACTATTCCACCAGAATGCAAATCAAAAACAACGATATCGTAACGCACCTTGTGCATCTTTGTAAGTTCCACAGCTATGTGCGGCGGTAAAATGATAAATAAGGTATAAAATGATAGGTAAACGTAGTTTGGATTTAAGGTTAAATGTTTGTCATCCACCAGTAAAGAAAACACAAAGTAATCACTATTATATTCCCTTGAGATTTCTTCAAATTCATCCATATCTGGATTTACGTAATAGGTAGAACCCAAATCTAAATAACTGTAGAAATAACGTTCAAGCGCGGCTCTCGCATTATACCCTTCAGTACCTACTTGAGCCAAATTGTGTTTATTTAAATTTACAATAGCATTTTGCTTACCGTGTACATAAGGATATTCATCATAAACCTCGTGCATTTTTCTACTCAGCTTTAAAGTTTTGTTGTATTGAACAACTCCAAAGTTCTTTCTAATCGCAACGGGCTCAACAAAGATCAACTTCTCTTCACTTAAATCTAAGGTCGGTTGCGCTTCTATGTAAGATACATATTGTCTTTGCTTTAAACGATTTAAAGAATCCTCTAAATCTTCTTGCGCCAACAATTCCTCCTCGTAACTTTTGAATGTCTCCAAGTAATCTTCATTTTTAGCAATATCTGAAAGCGCATATAAAAGATATTCTGAGCTATCCACTTTATCTGATGCTGAAATGATACCATCATCTACATAGCTCTTTTTTATCTTTATTTTATCGTACTTAGAAAGTTGGTCCCATTTCTCAGGCGTATAACCGTATTTATTTTTATCGTCTGTATTATTTATTCCAGTAACTGTATCTTTTTGCGCATTGAGTGCTTCAATTTCGGCTACGGTTTCCTCTAAAGTTTTTGCATAAAACTTGGTCAAATCCAGGTCTTCCAAAATCATTAAGTGCAATAAAGTATTTTCCATTTTCTCAAACATTTTATCATTTGGAAAATGTTCTTTTAAGTCCAACACATTTCTCAAAGCATAAACCACAAAATCATCATCAGATAATTGATCAAAGAAGTAGTTTACTCCAGCAATCTTTCCTTCCAAATCATCGGGATCTGTAAACACATCGCTGTTTGAACCTTCTACGGCGTAAACTGCAGCATTTGTCCAAGCCAATGCTTTAGAGCGCATCAAGTGTTTATTGTTTGGGTATTGCTTCTCTAGAATTGCAATTTCATACAAACAGTTGGCATAATCTTTTGAATAAAGCCAATTTTGCACACGTTCAAAACGCGCAATACTTCTAATACCTTTAAACCTTTCTTGTCCTAATAGGTATTGGTCGGTTCCTTTAAATTCACTCAGCTCTTCCTCGTAAAGTTTCAGGGCAAACGCTTTTCTATTTTTTATGTTAGGATGAGAACTTTTCGAATCGTCGTAATCTTCAGTAAAATCAATTGCCTTTTCCTCAAGCTGCAAATAATCAGCCGGAATGTGTGCCAGATCACCCACCAAAAATTCTTTACCAATACTTACTTCATCTATGGGTAAGTGAGAATACATTAAGATATCAAAAACTTGTTCTATATCCTCAATGCTATATCCCGCCTCTAGATAC